>CBDUHU010000315.1:0-5108 GCA_965366725.1 uncultured Kangiellaceae bacterium | reverse complement strand
ATTGCAGAATATCTGATACAGCTGAGTTTTAGTGAAGGTGTGAGAGATAATGAAAAATCCGCTTTCTTATTTCAATTAGTTACTAAAAAAGAGCTTGATAGTGTCATGTGGCCGTGGCTAAAGGAAAATTTCGATAAGGTGGTTGCCGATTTACCGACTAACTATCATAGCTTTACTCCCTATTTGTTTTTTGGAGAGTGTGATGATAAATACAACAAACGCCTTGATAATTTCCTTAAACCAAAGCTCGGTGGATTGATTGGCGCTGATAGAAATTTTGTTAAAGCAAAAGACTATCTAAAGCAATGCTTGGCAAAGAAAGCTCGGGCAAAACCTGAGATTACAAGCTTGTTAGCTAAACTTGAGAACAGCAATAGCCTGTAAAACTGCCCGGAGTTGAGTCCTAATTAACCCCCCATTGATTGTTTGATGGGGGTACAAAATAGCACTCCTAAAAGAGTGGCGGCTAATTATTGTTCTGGTATAATCCGTTTTCTAAGAAATTTCCCACCTTTTTCTACATAAGTTAAATCTATTTCTGGGTAGAGATTGTGAACATTAAGTGTTTTTTGAAGCTAGTTTTTTGATTTTTAAGTAAAAGTTGTTTAACAGAAAATGAGGACTATTTGTATGAATCTTGCTGACAAAGTATTGGCGGTAAATGATGATCTTCCTATTCGAACGGATGCGCCAGTCCACAGCGGTAAAGTTCGTTCCGTATATTGGCTAACTGAGGCTGATAGCCGCCGGTTGATTGAAGAAAAAGGCTATGATGTTGCAGCTGATGCACCATTAGCAATTATGGTTATCAGTGACCGTATCTCTGCATTTGACTGTATTTGGCGTGGAGAAGGAGGACTTAACGGCGTTCCTGGAAAAGGTGCTGCTCTGAATGCCATTTCAAACCATTGGTTTAAATTGTTTGCGCAAAATGGTCTGGCCGATAGTCATATTCTTGATATCCCTCATCCATTTGTCTGGATAGTGCAAAAAGCAAAACCAGTGATGATTGAAGCAATCGCTCGTCAATATATTACTGGGTCGATGTGGCGCGCATATAGCAAAGGGGAACGTGAGTTTTGTGGAATCAAAATTGCTGAAGGTTTGAGTAAAGATCAGAAATTACCAGAGTTGCTTATTACACCTTCAACCAAAGGAATTTTAGAAGGAATTCCCGGCGTACCTGCACAGGATGATGTGAACATCACACGTAAGAATATAGAAGATAACTATGTTGCGTTTAACTTTCAGCAACCATCTGATATTGAACTTTATGAGAAGCTTCTTACCGAAGGGTTTGATGTTATTAGCCATGAGTTAGCTAAGATTGATCAGGTATTTATTGATACCAAATTTGAGTTTGGTTACGTTCAGGATAAAGCTGGAAACAATAAATTAATTTATATGGACGAAGTGGGAACACCTGATTCATCAAGAATTTGGGACGGCCCCTCTCAGCGAGAAGGAAAAATTGTTGAGAAATCTAAAGAGGCTTTTCGTCAATTTCTGCTTAATCACTTTCCAGAGCCGGATATTTTGTTAAATAAAGAACGCATGAGTGAAAGGACTGAGTTAGCAAAAGATAACGAGTTACCTGCTTCAGCATTAATGGAGGTTTCTAAAACTTATCTGGATATTGCTGAAAAAATAACAGGTGAAAAACTGGATCTGTCAGACAATCCAAAAGCTGAAATTATTGATGTTTTAAGACAACAGTATGGACTGATTGATTAAAGCCAATAGCTTGAAGGAATCGATTTCCTGCATGTATAAACCCGCATACAATTTAAGTTGTATGCGGGTTTTTTTTCCCAATAGAATTACAACCGCTTTTTAGAAAGGAGTTTACACGTGCTGAATGCTGATAATGAAGGTCATTATTTATGTGATGTTGGTTTTATTGGACTTGGTGTCATGGGAAAAAACCTGGTACTAAACTTAGCTGATAATGGCTATAAAATTGCTGCGTTCGATCTTGAGCAACAAAAGGTGGAAAGTCTGATTCAACAAGACCAGGCAGAATCGGATGCTGGTGGTCGTATTAGTGGATGTACATCATATACAGAACTACTTTCAAAGCTTAAAGAGCCTCATCTGATTATTCTTTCAATTCCCGCTGGTGAAGCGGTTGATAATGTTTGTCATAAACTAATTGATGCCGGAATAAAAGCCGACGATATTATTATCGATACTGGAAATAGTTTATGGACTGATACAGTTCGTCGAGAAAAAACCTACAGCGGTCGTTTCTTTTTCTTTGCTACCGCTGTTTCAGGGGGAGAAGTTGGTGCTCGTTTTGGTCCCTCATTAATGCCAAGTGGTGATCGGTACGCATGGGCTAGAGTAGAGCCTGTGTGGCATGCAATCGCCGCTAAGGTTGATCCAGTTAGTGGCAAGGCGATTGAGCGATTTGAACCGGGCAATCCGGTAACGGAAGGGGAGCCATGTGCCTGCTATATTGGACCTGCGGGAGCCGGGCATTACGTAAAAATGGTTCACAATGGAATTGAGTATGCCGATATGCAGCTAATCTGCGAGGCTTACCATATGATGAGAGATGCTCTTAATATGCAGCCAGAAGAAATAGCTGCTGTGTTTAGAGAATGGAACACGGGAGTATTAGAAAGTTATCTGATACAAATTTCAGCAGAAGTTCTTGAGCATGTCGATCCTGATTCCGGGCAATCATTGGTTGATATTATTCAAGATAAAGCTGGACAAAAAGGAACTGGGTTATGGACTGCAGTAAGTAGTCTGGAAATAGGTTCTCCTGCACCAACCATCGCTCAAGCTGTTTATGCGCGCTCATTATCCACACTAAAAAAAGATCGAGTTATCGCTTCACAGAAGCTTTCAGGTCCTTCATTAATTGCAGAGTTACAAAAAGATAAACAACAAGCTATCAACTATCTACATGACGCACTCTATTGCTCTAAGATATGCGCTTATGCTCAAGGTTTTCAGTTGATGCAGATTGCATCTGATGAAAATAAGTGGGAACTTAACTTTTCGGAAATTGCAAAAATCTGGCGAGCAGGGTGTATTATCAGAGCAGCTTTCCTTCAATCAATTTCAGATGCTTATGATGAGCAAAAGGCATTAAATAATTTACTATTAGCCCCATTTTTTGTTGAGCAGATAAATCACTATCAGGCAAATTGGCGATTAGCGATTATTAACGCGACCAGTAGCGGAATACCTTGTGGTGCCTTTAGTTCAGCTCTTGCCTATTATGATTCTTATAGAAGTGAAACTTTACCTGCAAATTTGCTACAGGGACAGCGAGACTTTTTCGGCGCTCATACATTTGAACGAAAAGACAAACCTGATGGAGAAAAATACCATGTGGACTGGTCCAGTCAACAAAGAGCCATCGTTAAAATATAACGTCGATTGTTGTTGGTAAGGTGCTGAAGTTTCCAATATTATTTTAATCCGATAAATCATTTTCGGGGATTTATTATCCCCGACTCAGCTTAACCTGACCGAAATTTAATGATTTATTGAGGGAGTACCAACTCTTTCTGCCAGTCAAATTTCGGATCGCCGAGCACCAGAAAGAAAGGGTTTAATAAGCACTCTTTCTGGTTGTATGTCATATCACTAAAGTCAAGTTGAACAAGTCTTCCTCCGGCTTGTTCGACGATTGCCTGTGCTGCAGCTGTATCCCATTCTGATGTTAGCGCTAATCTTGGATAAATATCAGCAGAGCCTTCAGCGACCAGACACATTTTTAAAGAACTACCACGGCTGGTTAAATCATAACTGGAAAAATTCTGACACAATGATTCTACCTTATCCAGGCCATGTCTGCGGCTGGCCACAACGGTAAAATGTTTTTCGCCATTTTTCTCCGGTAAATCTCTGACCGTTATTGATTGCTCAGTCTGCTGCCCTATTTTTTTATAGGCACCAAGGCCTTCCGCCGCATAATAATAGGTATCGAGAACAGGTACATAAATAACGCCTAAAACAGGCTTTCCCTTATCTAATAGTGCAATGTTAACGGTAAAGTCATCATTGCGAGCGATAAACTCTTTAGTCCCATCTAATGGGTCAATGATAAAGCACTTTTGCCACTCTTTTCTTTCTTTAAATTCTATTCCGGTACTTTCTTCTGACAGGCATGGTATTTGAGGAAATAGCTTTTCTAGTGCGTTAATGATGACATTATGTGACGCTAAATCAGCTTTAGTTAAAGGAGAATCATCGCCTTTTATTTCAACTTCAAAGTTATCACTGTTGTAAACTTGCATGATGGCGTCACCGGCATCTTTAGCGATATTTAGTATTTGTTTTAACATGGTTTGCATAACAGTAAATTCCGGTTAGTCTGCTTTTCTTTGCTCTAAGAGCCTGAGTGTGAGTAGCAAAGCGGCAATTGAACGTGCTTCGGTAAAGTCGTGTTGTTCAAGCAGGCTATCTACTTTTTCTATTGGCCACTTTACCACTTCCAGAGGTTCGGGTTCATCGCCAACAAGTTTTTCTATATAGAGTTGCTCTGCCATTAATAAGTGCATCTGATGAGTGAGGTATCCGGGTGCTAAAGTCATTTTTTTTAATAGTTCAAACCGTTGGGCACCCATTCCTATTTCTTCTTTCATTTCTCGGTTAGCCGATTCTTCGGGCGATTCGCCTGCATCCATCAGGCCTTTCGGAAAGGCTAACTGATAGTCATCAGTTCCTGCCGAATACTCTCTAATGAGTACCAGTTCATTATTCGCGGTAATTGGAACCACCATAATTGCACCAGCCCCGCCAGCCAGTAATCGTTCATAAATACGTTTCTCGCCATTGGAAAACTCAAGGGAGAGTTCTTCAACACAAAAAATTCGCGTTTTTGCAACTTGTTTACGGTTAGTAATGATCGGCTTTTTATTCATTGATAATGAGTTCGGAAAATTGATTAATTGCTTTAAATGGAGAAGAGTCGATTATACCTTGACTAAGGTCTGGTTGTGCTATTCCCATTAGTTCTTTGATGCCAAATTTTTGTGCGGCCTTTAAAATTTTATTACTGTCATCTATAAACAGTGTTTTATCCGGGTTAAATTGATACTTTTGATGAAGAGCTAGCCAATATGCTTGATCTTCCTTGGGAAAAGAAA
>CBDUHU010000314.1:0-5111 GCA_965366725.1 uncultured Kangiellaceae bacterium | reverse complement strand
ATTTATTACTTGTTTTTGGGAGTGGGTCTATCACAATTTACAAATTCCTGTCAGGGTTATATTGTCAATCAGTTCAGTAATTGAAGCTCCATCTGGCAACATAAGTTCTGGTGCAATTTCACTCAATGGTAATAAGACAAAATTACGCTGTTTCATACCATAGTGAGGAATGGTCAATCTGGGCGTGTCAATAACCTCATTATTGTATAGTAGAATGTCAAGATCTAGTGTTCTTGCTCCCCAACGCTCTTTTTTTCTTTTTCTTCCATGTTGCAATTCGATTTTTTGAAGCTGGTCAAGTAATTGTATGGGGCTTAACTCTGTGCTAAGTAAGGCGACCGCATTAATATAATCATCCTGATCTTGTGGTCCCATCGGTGTACTTTGATAAAATGATGAACATTTGATTAGTTGGCATTTTTCTAGTTGGGATAATGTTGAAATCGCATCTTCAAGCTGTTGAGACGGGTTATCAAGATTAGCACCCAGACCAATGTAAACCCGGTTATGGTGCTTGAAGTTAGTCGTCGTATGGATAATTTTTGACATTAGCTATTCGTGTTATTTTTTAGCTCGATAGTGATGTTTTCTGTTGTTTTTTCCTGACTTTCTTTTATTCGGTGTTGCTTTGGCACAATCTTTTAACATCTTATCACGTGCCTGTGGCTTTGCTTCCTGAAAATCAGTCCACCAGTCGGCAAGCTCCTTTAATTGAGGATCATCACCGGCTCTTAAACACAAAAAATCATAACCTGCGCGAAATTTAGGGCTTTGAATCAACATATCAACACTTCGTTTTCGACGATTGGTTAAACGAAATTGTAAGCTCCAGATTTCTCTGGCTGTGATAGAAAATCTTTTAGGAACCGAAATTGTCCGACGTTGCTTATCGAACACCTGACTTGCAGCCTTTTGGCTTGCTTCATATGGCGGAACACCCTTATCTATAAACTGACGTGTCAGGTTTTGCTGTGGTTGCCACAAAAATACCGCAAACAAAAACGCTGGCGTAACAGGTTGTTCCTGTGCTATTCGTTTGTCGGTATTGTTTAATGCTCGGTCAAGAAAATCGGCAAACTGGTTGTCATTTTGAGAGTTTAGTGCTCCAACTGTTTGGGAAAAAAGATGTTTGGCAATGCCTCTATCAACCAGTTGGTGCCAGGTAGTATAAGCATGGCCAGCAAGAAATAACTTGTTTGATTCGTCCCAAAGTCTTGCTGGAGAAACATGAGTGAGCATTTCTGAAAGGCTGGTAATTGGCGCCGCTGTTTTGGCTTCAATAGTAAGTCCAAGCTTAGCTGCAAGCCTGACCGCTCTCAATATTCTGACCGGGTCTTCCCGATATCTTGCTTCAGGCTCGCCAATCAAACGTAGCTGTTTTTTGGCTAAGTCTTGCATACCCTGAACATAATCCTGAATAGCAAAGTCTTTTACCGAGTAGTAAAGAGCATTGACCGTAAAGTCTCTTCTAAAAGCATCTTCTTCGAGGTTTCCATAAACGTTATCTCTAACTAAAACACCCTGAGCATTAGTCTGAGCACTATTCTGACAGGATTCTTCATGACCGGCTCTAAAAGTGGCTACTTCGATAACCTCACGACCAAATAAAATATGAGCGAGGCGGAATCGTCTTCCGATCAAACGGCAGTTCCTGAAAAGTTGATTAACTTCTTCAGGGGTTGCATCAGTCGCAATGTCAAAATCCTTAGGAGAATATCCCAGTAAAATATCTCTGACTCCACCGCCCACCAGGTATGCCTGGTATCCTGAGCTATTTAGTCGATACAATACTTTTAACGCATTTTTGCTAATGTTATTGCGTGAAACATTATGGGCATCCCTTTGAATGGTCGCCAATTGATGTTTTTTATGCTCACTCCCAGAAGAAATGAATCGCTTCCATAATTTTTTTATCATTGAATTATTAATGCCTTATCTTGATCCGCAATCTTTTCTTCAAAGCCAATCAGAGTTGATTAAGAAACGCGGCAATACTTCGTACGCCTTTTCCTGTTGCTCCAGCAGACCAGCTTTCATTACCTGAATTTCGATAACAGGCAGCAAGATCCAGATGAAGCCAGCCTTGTTCCGGAGTATCTAAAAAGCGGGAAAGAAAACCTGCTGCATTGCTGGCACCGCCAGCGCCACCGCCAGGAACAGGCTTACTATTGGCTGTGTCAGCGTAGGAAGAAGGACAGTTTTTCTGATGTGCCGGGGACAATGGTAGGCGCCAACTCGGATCATGATGCTCAATTGCGAGCGCATTAAAATCATCTGCTAACCGATCATCCATGGTAAACATAGCGTTATAGTCCTCCCCAACCGCAACAACTGCCGCTCCGGTTAAAGTCGCCGCGTCAATAATCACCGGGGCAAGGGATTTTGAGGCATCAATTAGCCCATCTGCTAAAACAAGTCTACCTTCAGCATCGGTATTAACTACTTCAACAGAGACACCATTCCGGTAAGTTAAAATATCAGAGAGCTTATAAGCATGGCCGCTAACGAGATTTTCAGCACAACACAAATAAAGCTTTACCCGTTTCTTAAGGCCATTGAGAATTGCCAGCGCTAATGCTCCGGCAACAGTTGCAGCGCCTCCCATATCTGCCTTCATATGCAACATTCCAAGGGTTGACTTCAAGCTGTAGCCACCACTATCAAATGTAATACCTTTGCCAACCAGAGCTGCTGCCGGCGCTTCGTCTTCGCAACCAGTTGGACAGTAATCCAGGACTAACAAAGCTGGTGGGCGTTCACTTCCTCTTCCAACTCCGTAGATGCCAACGTAACCTTGCGTATTAAGTTCTTCTCCACTAATAATATTGAAGTTTACTGATGCAGGCTCCAGTTGTTGGATAAATGTTGCTGTTTCTTCGGCCAGTTGAACTGGTGGTAAGTCCTCAGGAGTCTTATTGATCAGGTTTCTTGTCCACTGGATTGTCTTAATTCTATTATCAAGTAACTGCCTGTCGGAGTTGCTGAGTGATGCAAACTCAATTTTACCCAGAGATTTTGGGGAATAACTACCTTGCCAGAAATGCCATTGAGCTTCGAGTGACCACTCTCCAGTTAAAACGATACTATTAACATTCATTTTGGCCAGTTGGCGCGCCGCTTTTTGGATTTTTTCTAATTCAGAAGGTGCATCTGATAAACTCTCAATGTGGATTACCGCCCCGCCTTCAACAAAAGACAGTTGACTTTTCTCCCCCCAGATTGAATTTATTGTGGTGCTGGAAAGTGATACATTAAATGTGTGACTCATCGAGGAAATCCTTATAGTTCTGATGGTTAATAAATCGGTTAATAACGATTAGTCAAGAAAGTGGCCTAACTTACCATGTTTTGTTGAGAGGTAGCTTTCATTATGCGGGTTACGGCCGAACTTAAGCGGAACTCTTTCCACCACCTTAATGTTAGCTGCTTTTAGCGCTTCTTCTTTACGTGGATTGTTGGTCATTAGTCTGACACAATTAACCCCGAGTGATGATAATATTTCTGCTGCGACACCGAAGTTTCGCTGATCAGCTGCAAATCCAAGATTGAGGTTTGCTTCAACAGTATCTTGCCCTTCATCTTGTAGATTATAAGCTTTTATTTTGTTTACCAGACCAATTCCTCTTCCTTCCTGACGAAGATAGACAATCATGCCTCGACCTAATTTTGCGATTTTTTTCATTGCAGCCTCTAATTGCGGGCCGCAATCACACCTTAAACTTGAAAAGGCATCGCCGGTAAGACATTCTGAATGAATTCTGATTAGCAGTGGCTCTGGCTCGTCAAGATTACCCATAGCAAGGGCTACATGCTCCTTTCCGTCTGATGATTCTTCCAAAGCGTGGATAGTGAAATCTCCCCACTTAGTGGGCAGCTTAGCGTTAATTGTAGCTTGATTATTCATACATCTCTTATCTGATTTAAATCATTTTGCCTTTGAACAGCATTATTGGACCATTTTAGCTGAACTTTCATTGGATTAATATGAGTTCACGAAAATAGCAAGACTCAAGCAATCTGACACAGTCAGTGCTATCTTATCTGTTTTTCCAAAATTATAAATATTTCTATTTACTTAATGACATAGGTACAATGCTGATTTTGAATGAAGCGGAACTTATTCAATGCTGAACGTTGTTCGACTAATGATTGTTTTAGTGAGTTTTTTATCACTATTCAGTTGTGCCTCGCTTGAACCGGCCAGAGGGCTGGTTGATGCTAATAACATTGTGTTAAAGGAGCCAGGAGAGGTTGTTCCTCTTTCTGCTGAAGCGACTTTGATAAGTCCTGCATTACTTATCGAAGAACTTGATATTATTAAAACGCATCTATCTAATGTTCACCCTCAACCCTTCGCTAGAATTCAACAATCAGAGTTTGATGAAAAATTCGAGCTGTTAAAACAAACGCTTAATTACCCACTATCACCAACAGAGTATTATTTGAGAGTTGCTCCGCTTCTTGCCAGCCTAAAAGATGTCCACACTTATGTTCATTTACCAAAAGTTCGTACAACAACTGACAGTGTCAGTAGTGAGAACTTACTACCGCTAGCAATTATTGTCCAAAAAAATGAAGTATATGTTGCCGCTGATTTATCCGAAAAACCAACGGTTCCAACCGGAGCATCGATAATATCGATCAATAAAGCGCCAATTAACTTCCTGCTCAATGTTATGCGGACTTTAGTCACTAAAGAAACCCTGTCCGGTCAAAGTAAGAATATTCAGATGAGTTTTTCACGTATGTTATCGGCAATGGGGTATGCGGGTGAGCAATACATCATAGAATACCAGTGGCATGGAGTTAACTATACTGTTGAACTTGAAGGACTCACTGTACAAACTGCAGATACTGAAAAAGATAAGCCCATGGCCTATTATGGCTTCACTCAATTAACCAGAAACACAGCATTACTCTGGTTAAATGACTTTAATGAAAATCCGGATGTTTTTAAGCACTTTCTAGATGAAAAATTTGACTTGATGGCGGGGCAGGGTGTCGATAATTTGATTATAGATATACGCTACAATAGCGGGGGCTTATCGGAGAACTTGAAAAACCTGCTTAATAAGATTGCCAATAAATCATTACCCTGGGCGAAGAAAGGG
>CBDUHU010000313.1:0-5122 GCA_965366725.1 uncultured Kangiellaceae bacterium | reverse complement strand
CTTTAAAATGACCTGAAAATTTTAGTAAACCTGACATATTGTATTGTGAACTAACTTTATCAAGTTGTTCGATGAACCATATTCTTTGCTGTGCAAACGACAATACAAAATGCTTAGCATCAGTCAAATCGGCTAAAACCGGTGGTAAAATCGGTAATTTTGATGCCTTCTGTATAAGCTGTGCAATTTCTCTTAATTGTGGCGTTTCAAAAATTGACTTTAATGATATTTCAACGTCAAAGTTAGCACGTATCTCCGAAGCGAGTTTCATTGCCGTTAATGAATGACCACCAAGTTCAAAAAAATTAGCGGTTGCACTAATTGTATTTTCTTTTCTGGTAAATAGTTTCGCCCAAATTTCTGCAAGTTCTATTTCAATACTACCGACGGGTTTAATGTATTCTTCAATATTCTGGTAGACTCCGGCAGATGGAAGAGACTTTCTATCAATTTTACCATTAGGGGTTAATGGAAAAGCTTCCAGAAAAATTGTTTCAGAAGGTATCATGTAAGCGGGTAGTTTTGACTGAAGGTATTGCTTGAGTTCTAGAGCAGGTTCAATATCATTCAACTCATCAACTTTACTATCTAACACAACATAAGCAATTAGATGATTAATACCTAACCCGTCTTGCTTAACAACCAATGAAGCAGCACTGACCAAATGACTTTGAAGTAGCTGATTTTCGACCTCACCAGGTTCAACTCTAAACCCCCTGATTTTGATCTGTTCATCAAGCCGCCCGATAAATTCAAGATTACCATCATGGCATATACGCGCTAAGTCGCCAGTGCGATATAGCTTTCCGTCATCGAATGAACTATCTATAAATTTTTCGTTGGTTAAGTTCTCGCGATTCAGGTAACCTCTCGCCAGACACAGACCGCCAATTAGAATTTCACCAACAATTCCAATAGGACATCGCTGTGTTGAAGAATCAACAATATAAAGCGCTCGTTGGCCTAACAATTTACCAATTCGTACTCTTTTACTATCTTCCTCTGTCACCTTTCTATAAGTCGTTGTTATCACTCCTTCGGTTGGCCCGTAGGCATTATAGAGTTCGCAACAATTCGTTTTTGAATGAAAAAGTGTGATCCAACGTTGAATGATGCTCGGCTTTAAGGCTTCACCACCGACAACAACTCGAGTGACAGTTGAACTCAACCAATGTTGGTCATACTGCTTGTTTAATAATTGATCCAGGTAAGCAGGCGTTAAGTCAGTAATCGTTATATCATGCTGACTGACTAACTCGAAGAATCGCTCGCTTTCTAATAGACTTTCATCGGGCAATACCAATGTTCCCCCTACCGAAAGGCTGGCAAAGGTTTGCTCAATAAAAGTATCAAAGCTAAAGGACGCAAGTTGTAAAACTCTGTCCGAAGAGGAGAATGAAAAAGCTTCTATAACCGATTGAATATGTGCATAGATTGCACCATGTTCAACCATAACGCCTTTCGGGTTTCCACTTGAACCGGAAGTATATATAACATAGGCAAGATCAGTATATGTTATAGAGACTGATACAGTTGGTATATTGATGTCCAACAGCTTATCGACAACAGTTGCAACCTCAGTACTGTCAATGGCTAATATACGTGTATTATCCAGTTGCAAGTTTTTCGCCAAATTAGTAGTTGTAATGATTGTATCCAACTCTGCATCTTCAATCATGTAATTAATTCGGTTATCAGGATAAGCAGGATCTAACGGAACATAAGCACTACCAGATTTTAATGTTGCTAAAATAGCGATGAGTAAATCAACTGATCTATGCAGATAAATTCCGACCAAACTATCAGCTCTATCCTTTTTTTCAGCGAGCAATAAGTGGGCTAATTGATTAGCCTTTTGATTTAGTTCCTTGTAACTTATTTCTACTTCCTGACAATGTAAGGCTATTTCATCTGGATAATGCAAAACCGCATTTTCAAACTGCTGATGTAATAAGCTTTGGGAATGGGAGGTTGTCGAAAATATTGGTGGTAATTGAGAGTAGCTAATTAATTTAGACTTCTCCTCTGGACAAATAGCATCAATCTGATTAATTTTTTCAATTCTGTTGCCGGTAAACTGTTGAATTATCCAGCTAAGACGTTTCTCTATCAATTCAACGAGCCTTTTGGCAATTCAACGTCCAACTCAGAGAATGCGACCAGACTATAGTCAATCAAAATTTCTACTGGTTGATTTTCGCCATACTCCCAAAGTGTCATAGTAACCGGCGTTACTTCATGATTATGACTTAGGTAGACCAGGTTAGCCTTGTGTCCTTCAAGTTCAAGCTGGCTATCCATTTTTAAATAATTAAAACTGATGTCATAAATAGCACCTTGATTTCCCATAGTATTGGACTGACGAATCATATGACTAAAAGGAAAGCTCTGCTTTTGTTGGCGCATTATCTGTTCGCATAAACATTGCCAACTGATATCTTTGGGGATAGATAGTTTTAATGGACTAACACTGGTAAAAACACCAACCATTTGCTTTTGCTTAATGCCTTTACGGTTGTGTGAAGGAACACCGATAATCAACTCTTGTTTATCATATACTTTTGCATAGTAAGCACTAAAAATTGCAAAGTACGCCTGAGCGACTGAAACCCCCGTTTCCTTAGCCAACTGGGTAAGTTTTGAATGAACTTCATATGAGATTGGAATACTTTTACGTTGACTGGGAATAACATCAAGACCCTGATAATGATTCCTATATTGGCTAGCGATAAAGCGGTCTGGTATATCCTTTAGATAGCTTTTCCAGTAATTTTCATCTTTACGGTATCGTTCAGAAGATAGATATTCTATATCCTTAGCAACGACGGTTTGCCACATAGAACCATCAGAGCATGAGACGGTTTTATCATCACTACAATCATTAACATTGTGATTATAGATATTTCCAAGGCTTCTCGCCCAGTTGGCAAACCCCCAACCATCCATAACAAGATGATGGGCCAGACCAACATAGCGATAATTAGCCGATGATAGTTTTAATAAATAAGCACTGTATAGTTCACAGTCATCAATACTTCTAGTTGTTTCAAAAAGCGATTTTAGCCACTGATCGGCTGACTCATCAGGTGAGTCATCTTGGCTAAAGTCAACCATTGGTAAAGCTGTATTTCGCTGCTCAGTGATATATTGACTAACACTGGTGTCCTGATGAATTATTCGAATACCGAAAACATCGTTTTGTTTGACAACTTGACTATGGGAATCTCGCAATTGTGTTATATTCACTTTTTCTAGTTGAATATACCCCCCAACATTATACATTGGAGAATTAACATTCTGTAACTGATCAAAGTAGATATCCTGTTGGGTCAGACTTAACGGGATAAACTCAATATTTTTACGAGTTGACATATTTAACTTTTCCTGAACAATAAACTAAATACACTCAGCCGCTTCTGTATTACTTGCTGAAGCTTGTGGTTCTGAGTGAGTTGTCGATTTCATTTCCCCTTGTTCCATCACCAAAATATTATCAGCGACATTAAAATATCGATCATCGTGGCTAATTACGATAATCGCTTTTCCTTTTGCTTTTAATTCAGGAAGTATTTTTGTATAAAAAATATCCTTAAAGACTGGATCTTGATCTGCGGCCCATTCATCAAAAAGATAAATAGATTTATCTTCCAGAAAGGCAACTAATAATGCTAATCGTTTACGTTGCCCATCAGACAAAGAGATGGTAGAAAACTTTCCATTCTCCAGTGTGACTTTATCAGCCAGATGCAGCTGTTTTAAGTACTCTCTCGCTGTTTCTGCAACCTCATCACTTATTTCACCGAGCAAGCGATCAAATAGAAAATAATCAGAATAAATTGCACAGATTTGTTGTCGATAACTTGAAACAAGTGCAGCTGTTACCTCCTGTTCTCCGAAGCAGATATTGCCACTATCGGGTAAGTAATGTAGCGTTATTAACTTACTAAGAGTCGATTTCCCCGAACCATTTGCGCCAACGATAAAATTAATGCTACCTCGATTTATTTCAAAGTTAATTGGACCAATTTGGAATCCTTTTTCATCGTCCTGTGAATCATAACTATAACCAACATTTTTAAACTTGATACTATCCCAGCCAGGTACTTTAACAATTTCGTTACTGACTTCTTCTTTTGGAATTTCCTTTAACAACTGATTCACTTTTCTTACCGAAACTAATGCAATAGTAATTTGAGGTATTGCATTCAGTAACACGCCGATTGGTCCTGTGACGTACAGCAAAGCCATAATCACACCAACCAGTTCTTCCTGAGTTATCGCGTGATAATTAAGAAAAACAAAGCTCACCAACCCAATCACAAAAAAACTAAGAAGTTCACCAAACCCCGTTGTTGCGTAAACAATGGTATGTCCTTTTTTTTCATTTCTTAAAATATCATTTTCATGTTTTTCTAATACGTCATTAAAAAATGAATTTCTTTTCTCTTTATTTAACTTTAATTCTTTAGCACCATAAACCAGCCCTCTAATTGCCTCTTGTAGATCATCACGAACCAATCTTGCTTTCATAAATATTCTTCGGCCAAATACCATTGGGATCTGGTATGACAAAATGCCAAAAAATATAGCCCCCATCACCAATTTAAATACTTCAGTATTTAAATAGAGCAAAAAACCCATCATTCCCGTTAACGAGACTGCATTAACCAATAGCCCGGGAAATATACGAGCCCCCATAACCACTCGTGGCACATCCAGATTAATTGATGCGATAAGCTTTGAGGAACCAATTTTTTCAATCGCAGAAATAGGTGCTTCGGATATTTGTTTGTAAAATTGAACTCTAAAATCTTTTGAAATTAACGTCGCTACTCGAATTAGAATGACTTCAGAAATGGTTCGGGTAAATAAGATAAATAAGCAGACAAAAAAGAACAGCAGTGCAATTTCATATTGAGCTACTTCAATTGATAAGACTTTCTCTGTTTTTGCTACCAACTCAGGAAAATTGGGATCCTGTCCACTAATACTGGTCAACACAAGCGGAATTAAGGCAGTATAACTAATACCGGCTAGCGCCCCGAGTGTTATCGAAATGAAAACTTTATTTGGTGCTTTCTTTGCAAAAGTTTCGAATAACTTCATTGGAGATCCCCTGTCG
>CBDUHU010000312.1:0-5131 GCA_965366725.1 uncultured Kangiellaceae bacterium | reverse complement strand
ATAATTGTATGGGATGTCATGGGCTAAGTTTTCAGCGCTATAAACGAACCAGTGCCGATTTAAAAATACCTGAAGATATCATGATGGAAAACCTGATCTTTTCCGACAGTAAAATTGGCGATTTGATGACTAACAATATGAGTGCTAAGTCAGCTGCAAACTGGTTTGGTGCTGCGCCGCCAGACTTATCGCTAATAGCACGTTCTCGTGGAACTAAGTGGTTATATAACTATATGCGTGGTTTTTACCAGGACGATTCCCGTCCATACGGGGTGAATAATGGCGTATTTAAAGATGTTGGTATGCCTCATGTGTTAGAAGATATCCAGGGACTTCAAGTTAAAAGCGAAACTGTGAAAGGGCTGGAAAATGATATTGCTTATGCACAAGCTGATGCTGCGGTTGCTAAAAAAGCAATTGATGACGGTGGTGATACTTCGCGTGCAAAAAAGCAACTAAGAGAAGCTGAGAAAATTATTCATGATGCTGAAGATAAGTTAGTTGAGCTATCTGCTAGCGGTGAGTATTTTGTACTTGCCAAAAATGGACAACTGACTGTTGAAGAGTTTGATCATGAAATGGCTGATTTGGTTTATTTTCTTGATTATATCGGTGAGCCAATTAAGCAAGAAAGAAAAAGATTAGGTGTGTGGGTTTTATTGTTTATTCTTGGCTTTGGGATCATTGCGTATTTCTTGAAAAAAGAATATTGGAAAGACATTCATTAATTTGAGTGTTGTGGCTTGAACGCCTATTTTCATTTTTAGTTTGTAACCATTAATTAAGAAGAGTAGTCGTTATTCTCGGCTGCTCTTTTTTGCAAATACGGAGAAGACTCCATGGCAACAGTAGCCAAACGTTCAGTAATGACTTTGTATACGGGCTCTGATGATGTTTATAGTCATCAGGTTCGTATTGTTTTAGCTGAGAAAGGTGTTAATTTTGAGGCAATAGAAGTTATTGGCAATCAACAACCACCAGAAGACTTAATTGACTTAAACCCGTACAACACAGTTCCTACGCTGGTCGATCGTGAATTAGTATTATTTGAAGCACCGATTATTATGGAGTATCTGGATGAGCGTTTTCCTCATCCACCATTAATGCCTGTTTACCCGGTAGCTCGAGCGCGCTCTCGCTTGATGATGCACCGTGTGGAAAAAGACTGGTATAGCTTAATGAATACCATCTTAAATGGTAAAGAGAAAGAAGCTGAAAAGTCTCGCAAAGAACTGACCGAAAGTTTGTTAACACTAGCGCCAGTATTTAGTGAAACACCTTACTTCTTAAGTGAAGAGTTTTCTCTGATCGATTGCTGTTTAGCACCTTTGATGTGGAGATTGCCAGCAATGGGAATTACTCTGTCTGGTCGCGGTGCCAAAGAGGTTTCCAGTTATATGGAACTACTTTTTGAAAGAGATTCGTTTCAGGCGAGTTTAACCGAAGTAGAAAGAGAGCTACGAGATTAGTCAATCTTGAAAAGAAGATGAATATGCCAAACGAAAAATTTACTTCAAACAAACCTTACCTGTTCCGAGCGATCCTGGACTGGTTGCTTGATAACGAGGCAACGCCTTATGTATTGGTTGATACAACAAAGCCTCAGGTTGAAGTTCCCAATGAGCACATTAAGGATAATCAGATTGTACTGAATGTGTCACCGTCTGCAGTTCAAAACTGGCAGGTTGATAATGAAGCTATTTCTTTTAGTGCTCGTTTTTCAGGTGTCGCCCGACAGATTTATGTTCCAATGAATGCTTTGATGGCTGTTTATGCACAAGAGAATGGACTGGGCATGGCGTTTCCAGCTCAAGATGAAGATTCAGCAAAAAGTGAGTCTGAAATTGGGAGTGAGGAAGCTGATATTGAGGAAAAAACAGTTAAACCGGCAACGACTGAGCGATCAAAAGATAAAAAGGTATCCCATCTGAAAGTTGTTAAATAGTTGTTTGATTGATAGAAAAAATTAACGATTAAGATTGATTGTACGGCGTAAAAGAAGTTTTCTTTTACGCCGTTTTTATTACTTGTTCAACTTTGAATAAGATCAAAGGTTGCTTGCCTGAACTTAGCTACATAAAAGCATCATACTAAAATAGCTGCCATTTGCTGGAATAACATTAAGCTTTAATGTTGAGTGAATGTAGGATATTGTTAATAGATGGAATATCTGCTTAAAACAGCCCATTAGGTCAAATATTAGTGAGAAGGGAAAATGCTTTTACCCTGGTTGAATTAGTTATCACCTTAGTTATTTTAGGTGTGATAGCAGCCTTGGTAGCGCCTAAAATTGTTAACCTGTCGGATGAAGCGAGAATCGCAGCACTTAAAGGCATGGAAGGTGCAATGCGCAGCGGAACCAGGTTGATTCATTCAAAGGCCATTATTAATAGCAAAACTGTGGCCGCGGATACGATGGTTATTGACGGAGATACTATTTTCTTACACAGCGGCTATCCTGTGGGCAATTGGATGAGAGGGATCCGTTATATCATTAACCTGGATAATGTCAGTTTCTCCAGTGCTTCTGCAATCTGTAATATTGAATGGTGTGGGAGAGGTAATCAAACGAGTATTCCAAGTGGAGTAACAGTATCGTCGCCTGGACGAATAGGAAAGGTCTATCCAGAAGGTTACAGTTGGAATGATGCATGTGGGGTTTATTATATCAATCGAGAGGATGGTTCTGCGCCGCAGATTGGTGTGGAAACAAGCGGTTGTTAGAAAACAATTTAAGCTCTGGCTTAAAATAAATCGAGAGAATTTATTATGCAGCGTCTACTTTCAACTTTAATCACTTGTTTTTTATTATCTTCGACGGCACTGGCAGATAACGGGATTATCAATGTAAAAAGTACTTTTGGGGTAGCGAAAACTGCAGATCGCTTTGAAAAAATGCTGAAAACTAAAGGGATGACATTGTTTTCAAGAATCAGCCACACTGATGGAGCATTTAAGGTAGGGAAACAACTCCGTCCGACAGAATTATTTATCTTTGGTAACCCAAAGGTAGGGACACTATTAATGCAATGCGGACAGACTATTGCGATAGATCTTCCACAAAAAGCACTTATCTGGGAAGATCAAAAAGAGCAAATCTGGTTTTCATATAATGATCCTGTCTATTTGTCAAAAAGGCATAACATCAAAAACTGTGGTGATATTGTTAATAAAATATCAAATGCACTTAGCAATTTTGCAAAGGCAGCAACAAGAGAGTAAAAGTGCTGAGCTAGTGAAGAGATCGATTGTCTTCACTGGGCTACAATAGGTAGAAGTACACTCTAATTATTAATCTCCTGAAAATTAACCTGAAACGGTCTAATTTTACTAATGAATGTCCGAATATTAATAACCTGTTTCGAAATTATTACTTAAAATGTGGATATCAGGTTAGATATTGGAAAGCCACTCTTTGACCTGAATGAGAAGGTCACAATAAATTTTGACGTTGTTTATTCGGTTCAACACTAAAAAGCTGCTATTCAGGAAAATATGAAACTTATCATTATTGTAATACTTGGAGTTTTGCTCTCATCATGCGCTGCAAAGAACACTGCTTTAACTAAGGAGCAAATGCTCGCTCTTGGAGAAGCAATTCCTGTAGAGATTGTAAATCCACGTTACCCACGTAAGGCTGCAATAGATAGAGTGGGAGGCTATGTTAGATTTGTTTTTGATATATCTCCGCAAGGGGCTGTCGAAAATCTACGAACTATTGAATCTGTTCCGGAAGGTGTGTTTGATAGTGTTGCGAGATACGCAATAACTCGTTGGCGTTTTAAGCCAGCTGAGAAAAATGGTGAATCAGTTAGACAGACTGATATGGCCTATACCATGGAGTTTAAAATCGGGGAATAAAAGACAGACATTGTTGCTGCTTTAGTTTAATGGAGTTAAAATTTTACCAGTGCTTGCCCAACTTATTGATTTAATAAGGCGACATAGTCAAATTTCTGATATTGACTAACGGGTTGAATGACATTGTAAAAAATGGGACTTCTTAGCTTGGATTTTAGTCATCAGGAGGAACAACTAATCAAACAACTAACTGAGAATGATTGGAATGAAATAGCACGGCCAATACAACTGTGTAGTATCAACATGCCTATATCAGATTTCCTTGATGCTCAGGGAATAGTCGGTTTTAAATATACTGAAGATGGACTCGGTGAGTTACTTGCTGCAATTATTCAGGCCAAGAATAGCATGTTTTGGATTAGAGGGTCTGTTGGAGTTGGAGGGCACGCCCTTACTCTTTTTGAAGTTCGAAGTTTTGAACCTGATACAAAAGTTGCAATGGAAAGCTTATGTGTAGAACTTCAACTTAATATCGAAGATTTTGATTGGGTAAATGATGAATTAGGCGCTGCAAAATGGTGTTTGTCCAGATATGATGATAACGGTAATGAAATTGATATGTTTTGTTTTCATCAGGAAGTGATAGCAAAAGAAGTACAATTAATCTACGAAAAACGTGGCCATAAACAAGCCTATTTTGTTCGTAAGAAAAATTTATAATAGAAGAACTTATGAGACAAATCCAAAAATACCCGAATAATAGTTTACTGATTACATAGATAAATATGTTTGTATTTATAGTCTTGAATTTGAGAAAAGCTGGTTTCCTGGCATTTTATAATTCAACTCACTAGAAGAGTTGAAGCGTTTTAATCTGATTAAGTGGAGTCATTGTACAGATAAATTGGCAACGACAGACAGGTAAGGTAAATTTTCCGGTAGCAAATCATTTGGGTTTTAGAACGGGAGTGCTATGAAGTATCTAAAGGGGGTCGTATTTTTTGTTGCTTGCAGTGTGAGTAGTGCAAAGTCTGAAACTCTCTATGATGATAACAGAGACAGAAATATACGGTTTAATATTACTTTCCCTGTCGACCCAAGGGGATGTTCTATTAATTCTAAGTGTCCGGTAGTTTTTTTTAGGCTGGATATGGTGTAGCCCATTCAGAATATAAATTTTTGACTAATGAGTTTAATCAACTAGGTTATCTGGTTGTCACTATTGGGCACGAGCTACCCGGTGACCCACCATTGTCTGTATCTGGAAATTTATTTGAGACGCGTAGTGAAAACTGGGTAAGAGGCGCTAAAACTATTGGTTTTCTCAAAT
>CBDUHU010000311.1:0-5133 GCA_965366725.1 uncultured Kangiellaceae bacterium | reverse complement strand
TACAATTATTACTAAGAACAATTAATTTTTAACTTTTATCTTATTTGAACAACCTAAAAGCTCGGTAAGATTTTCCGCAAGTTGTTCAGGAGTTCCAACAAAATCAGCCTCTCCGCTATCAACAATTGCCTCTGGCATTGATGAGTTAGCGCAAGTTTCTTTTGATTGAGCCCATACAGCGCCCCCTTGTTGATGCATTTTTTTAGCACCGTTTAGACCGTCTTTCCCCATACCACTGAAAATAATCGCACCACCCAGCTCTTTATAAGAATGGCTCACCGCTTCAATAACATCATCAATGCAGGGCGAATAAGGAGAACTCCACTTTTGAGAGTAATCAATCAACATTGAACCATCAGTGAGAAAAACTATTTTTCCTTTTAATGGTGCAATCACTACTTTGCCTGGACGCATTTCATTACTACCATTTGCAACAGTCACTTCAAATGGTGTGTTATTTGTTAATATTTCCGCAAGTACGGGTAGAAAATTTTCATCAATGTGCTGAGTAATAACAAAGCAGCCATTGATATCTGCAGGAACAGATTGTAAGAAGCGTTTAACTGCCGCGGGGCCACCAAGAGAAGCACCAATAACCCAACAGGGGGTCAATGATTGGACTTCTTTAATGGCCTGTTTTTCTTCAAATTCAATATCTGATGCTGTCTCATCAAGCATGGGAATATTGAAATCATCTAATTCCGTAAGATCAGCAGAATCGGCCAGCTCGACCGAATCGTCATTAACTTCTTCTATTAATGCTTCGTGTTCAAAATCCTGTTCAAGCGTAATATCAATCTCTGGACCAAACTCAGGCTCCAGTTTCCCCTTACTGTCAACCTCAGAATCTAACTCAATATCAGATTCTAAGTTTAATTCAGGCTCCTGATTTATGTCTGAATCCGACTCAATTTCAGCATCAAACTCAGATTCAAATGCAGAATCCAGTTCAAGTTCTGACTCTAAGTCTAAATCGAAATCTAATTCAGAAACCAACCCCAATTCCGAATCCAGATCTACTTCTGGTGCCTTTTGAGATTCTAATCCAAGTTCAAGCTCGCTTTCACTCTCTAAATCCGTCGCAGATGTTAATTCAGGCTCCAAACTCAACTCTGAGCCAGCTTCCAAGGCTAGTCCTGCATCATCTATCGTCTCTTGAGACACTGCATTGGCTTCAGCTCTCAACACTTCTGAGCTAGCCTCATCAGTAGAGTCAGGCATGGCGCTTGTGTTTGTTGCTGTATCTAGCTCTTCGAGCGATAATTCAGAAAGCAACTCAGCTTTATCTGTTTCATTAAACGATAAGCTATTGTCGAGATAGTCCTCTTTCGCCAATTCTGTATGTTCTAACGAATTTTCTGTTTTTACTATTTCATCTTCGACTAATGCTAACTGAGAATCATCTTCAATATCCTTAACTGAGTCCAATGTTAAATCATCAGAGATATTTTCTTCAGCAGAACTGGAAGTACCCTTATCAGGGTTAATATCCATTGGCGTTAAAGACAGCCCACTCAGTTCTTCTTCTTGTTCAACAACTTCAGGTACCGGCTGGTTTTCATCGCGCTCTTTTTGTTGCTCTATTTCGTGTGGTAATTTTTCACTATCGTCAATTTCAAACCTGGCTTTCCCGGAATTTTTTGCACTTGAGGTATCTGTATCTGATAAATCAGTCGGAACAAGGCTTAATCCTCCCAAAGCCGAACTATCATCTTCAAGTACACTTTTATTAGAAGTTTCTACATCAGATATTTTTGAATCACCCATATCAGAGTCAATCGCATCTGAATCTGTCGTTTCTGAATCAAAACAAAGTGCCTGTTGCACGTTTTCGATACTTTTATCTAGTTCAAGAGATTCTAGTGATAATTCCCCTGCCAGTTCATTGACTTTGTTTTCTTCCGGGTTAGTTTCAACCGAAACCTGTAAATCTGATGAGTCATCACTCGATAGATCAGTATCACTGCTATCTACATCATTTAACTTTTCTAATTGTTCTTCAAACTCAACCAGCTCTAATTCCAGGTTGTCATCATTTTTTTCTATTTCAATTTTTTCGCTAGTTACTACACTGGAATCTAAATCTTGCTCGTCATCTGTTAATTCAAAATCTTCCAGTTCAAAGTCATCTAGTTGATCCAGTTCGATTTCATCTTTAACTTCATCAATATTTTCTTCACTCTGCTCAGAAGAAATCGGATTAATGGTTGATGTTTTTTCCTCAGTTGGATTAACAGAATTGGAGTTCAGATCTAACGATTCTGGCTGCTCCTTTAATACGGGGGAAATGGTCTCTAACTCACTCACTAACTCAGCAGCGATACTACTGGGCAGACCCATGGTCGAAACTTCAAGCTTATCAAGCGAAGAATTAAGAGAGGTTAAATTCTCATCAAGCTGATTCAGGTTGGCTTCAGGATTTTGCACCTGCGTTGCTACATCAGCGATCTCTTGTTCAATATTGGTATCTTTTTGTATTCCGGTAATTTCATATAACCGGTCAATCAAATTACTACACCAATACTCCGGATGGGTATGATTGGATAAAGTACCAGGCTCACTAAAAAATACGGGGATCTCTGACTCATCCAATAGATGATCGATTGCACTATCCCATGAGTCATCATCAACATTCAGCAACCATACATTCAGTTGCTGATCTTCCACATGGCTATCGTTGATTTCCTGAGGAGTAATATTGTAGGATAATTCCGCTCCTTTACTCTTTAGTAATTCAATCAACAATTGACTTTCTTCGTTGACAGAAGTCACCAAACCTATTTTCAAACTGCTCACTTTCTTCCTCAGGCTATAGTCGGTAATAATGCTGAAATGGATTCAATTAAATCAACTTCATTATACGGTTTACCCATATACTGATTAACGCCTATTTGTTCAGCCCTTTCTCTATGTTTTTCACCTGTGCGTGATGTAATCATAATGATTGGTAGCTCTTTCATTTCATCGTCATGTCTGATAATGGTTGCTAATTCAAATCCATCCATGCGTGGCATTTCAATATCTAACAGCATTACATCAGGTTTCTGTTCACTAAGCACAGAAAGCGCATCAACTCCATCTTTAGCAGTAATAACTTCAAAATCATGTCGTTCAAGAAGTCTGGTAGTTACTTTACGAACAGTAATAGAATCATCAACAACCATGACAACAGGTACTCTGTCTTCATCCTGACGAACGGCCTCTTCACCAGCCAGCAACAACTCATCTGCCGTCATTATTTTAGCATCAATGTGTCTTATCAGTGCAGGCATATCATGGATCAGAACCACTCGACCGTCACCTAGAATCGTTGCGCCAGATAACCCACTGATTGAACTCAGCTGACTACCAATTGACTTCACAACGATTTCTCGACTTCCAAGCAATTCATCAACTTGCAAAGCGGTTGGATGATCTGCGCCATGTAAAAGCAATACAGGCAATGGTTGAGTAACGTCCTTAAGATTTACATCACGAGTATGATCAAGTAGCTTACCAAGATAATTCATAGAGTAATCAATTCCAGCATACTCAAATGATGTCTCATCATTTGAGTAGTATTCTTCTAGCTCAAATGGACTAACTCTTACGATACCTTCAATGTTAGCTAACGGAATAGCAAATACTTCTTCACCTAGCTGAACCATCAATGCATGATTAACCGAAACAGTAAATGGTAGTTTTACTGTAAATGTCGTTCCCACCCCTTGCAAAGAATCAATTTCAACAACACCACCCATTTGCTTTATTTCGCTACTAACAACATCCAAACCAACACCACGGCCGGATATCTGGGTAACCTGCTCTGCGGTACTAAAACCAGCCTCAAGAATTAACTGCTGTAACTCGTGGTCAGATAAATCGGAAGATTCACTAATGAGGCCTTTATCAATCGCTTTTCTGCGAATAGCCTGCAAATTCAAACCACGACCATCATCACTGATTTTAACAAAAACTTCACTGCCTTCACGGTACAATGAAATGTTAATACTTCCTTTTTCAGATTTATTACCGGCACGGCGTTCTTCGGGTGACTCTATACCGTGATCCATCGCATTTCTCAACATATGCTCCAGCGGTGCGATCATTCGTTCCAGTACAGAACGATCCATTTCACCATCAGCACTAATCTGTAAAGCAATAGTTTTTCCTAACTCAGTACTTATTTGCCGAACCATTCGACGCAATCGAGGAACCAGACTCTCAAAAGGAATCATTCGGGTTCTCATTAAACTCTCTTGCATTTCTGAGTTCACCCGGCCTTGTTGTAAAAGTAAGGTTTCAGAATCAGCAGTTAGAGAGTCCAGAGCTTCTTTCAAGCTCATTAAATCCACAGAACTCTCACTAAGACCACGGGTTAGTTCTTGTTGACGTGTATATCGATCCATTTCCAACGGATCAAAATCTTCATATTCTTCACCACCAGAAACCTCTCGTCGATAAGAGATTTGAGCGTCTGTTTCAATGTCAAGATTACGTAACTGTTCTCTAAGTCTCTCTACCGTTGAACTCATTTCTTCCAGGTTATA
This sequence comes from uncultured Kangiellaceae bacterium, assembly GCA_965366725.1. Taxonomy (GTDB): domain Bacteria; phylum Pseudomonadota; class Gammaproteobacteria; order Enterobacterales; family Kangiellaceae; genus Aliikangiella. The sequence continues at coordinate 604 of CBDUHU010000311.1, read as the reverse complement.
TCGCAACACTGACATTTGCTGCTCTAAACGAGAACGGAAAATTGATGTCTCACCAGCCAGGTTTACCAGATTTTCTAACTGTTCAGATGGAACACGAATTATATCTGAGGCTTTCGATTGCTTTTGTCTGTTCTCTACTTCTTGTTTCTTTTCTTCAAAAGAAACAACTTCAGCAATTGACTCTTCGTCTTGCTTCTCCGACTCTGGATGAGTCTCTTCTATTTTTTCTTCAGTAATTTTCTGACCGTCAGTCAATTTACGTAAAGCGATCATATAGTCTTCAGGAAGAGTCATTTGACGCTTCTCTTTTACTTCTTTAATTAATCTCGCAATGACATCATAGCCTTGTAATAAGAAGTCTACATCTCCTGCTTTTGCCGTCAGTTGTCCGCTATTAACTCTTTCAAAATAGGTTTCCATCTCATGAGTTAAATCACCAAGGATTACCAAGTCAGTTAATCGCGCTCCACCTTTAAAGGTATGCAGGGTTCGCTGTAATAAGTCGATAGTGTTTTTATCATCTAAAGTCTCCGACCAATCGTGCAGAGCCTCATCAAGAGATATCAGTAATTCTTCAACCTCTTCAAGATAAATTTCTAAAACT
>CBDUHU010000310.1:0-5135 GCA_965366725.1 uncultured Kangiellaceae bacterium | reverse complement strand
ATTTTGATTTACTTAGTGGTTTGAAAGCTAATGACATATTTGTATTTGGTTACGCTGGCGGTCATGCAATTTCGAATTCTCTAGATACCTTGGTTGAAGCAGCGTCATTGTGTCAAGATAAGAAAGTGGCATTTGTTCTGGTCGGCAAAGGCAGTGAAAAGGCTAATTTAATTGAACTTACTGAGACTTTAGGGCTAAAGAATATCTATTTTTTACCTGCTATTGAGAAAGATGCTATTCCTGCTCTACTAGATTTATTCGATTGCACAGTAATTACCTGGAATCGAAGTTCATTATACCGGTTTGGTGTGAGTCCAAATAAGGTGTTTGATTATATGATGTCTAGCAAGCCTATTATCCAGGCGATTGAGGCTGGAAACGACTTGGTAAAGGACAGTGGGGCTGGATTATCTGTCCCACCACGTAAACCAGAGTCTCTCGCTCAAGCATTCGTTGAAATGTTTGAGTTGAGCGAGAAAGAAAGAGTAATCTTAGGTGGCTTAGGCCGAAACTACGTAATAAAACACCACGATTATGTCCAATTAGCATCAAATTTTATAGATGTTGTTAATCAGCATCAAAACGATAGATAAAGTAAAGAGTCATATTTGTACCCTTTTTAGAAAATATGGTTCGAGTTGCCAAATAGTAATAATGGAAAAAATGATCGGCATATTTAGTAATATTTCTGCTTATATTTTTTATGCAGTAAACAAGTACAACTGCAGAAAGAGGGATGTTAGTAACGGAAAATACGGACTATGCTAAACTGATTAGTCACATATGTTTGCACGGTATCAACAAAGATGTATTTGATTGTTTTACTTTTCGAGAACATTCTTGGTTCTATGAATTTATTACATTACTTATAAGCACACTTGAAGTAGCAAATCATAAAAACACCCATTCCTAGTTTCCTGTTAGCGATAATTAACTTACTGCAAATGCTACTAGAGTGGTCTATTTGATGAGGCTGTCTGAGTAAATAAATTTAAATACCTATATTGAGAAGCCTGTTGGAGAAAATGTCATTGAATTTATAAGAGCATATTGAGCGGGATTTGACAAATTGAAGCTGCACCTTTGATTTTTGGGAAAAACATAAGCATCAAGAGAGCGTGTTGAAGTGCTTGAGATAGGTGGAAGAGATGGTAGCTTATTTTGTAGAAATGGTTATTGCACACTCTATACAGCTTTATATGACCTGAGTGAAAATGCTATTGAGCGATACTAAAAATCGGCGGCCAGAAAGCTAGTTCAACATGAAAAGCTGAATATGCTAAATACTCTTCACTAAGAGCACCTTGAACTGACTGTATCTAAGATGGTACATGGAGCCATTGGTTGTGATGACAGTATAGCGAATCAGCAAAAAGATATCGAACAGGTTTATCAGAGTTTGAAAAGTGCTGACGAGTTGAATCTTGTTGAAACCTTGTTACTTTTCCATTACATCAATATAAAAAAATGTCCCGTGGCAAGGGGATTGGCGAGATGCATCAACTGAAAAAACGTCAGAATTTCTTAAAGATTTTTCTGAAATAAAGTATACTACTATTGGTTTTCTTGGGACATTTGGCCCATCTGAAAAAATGAAGAATATATTCGGCACCTTTGATCGTGTCTTATTTGACCGAATAGTACCTCAAGCCTGGCACTATATTATTGTCGGCGTGGCTAAAAAGTAACCAAATTTTAATGTTCTCAAATATAGAGGTAGTTCATTTGAGGATAAGCGATTTTTAAGGTTAAATTGGAGACAACCTGTTAGTGCAAAATAATCAACCATTCATTCCTTTCGCAAGGCCCGAAATCGGTGAAGATGAGATTCTGGAAGTGACTGATTCACTTCGTTCCGGCTGGGTGACCACTGGGCCTAAAACTAAACGCTTTGAAGCTGATTTCTCTTCATTTTTAGGTGGAAATATTGACACTATTGCGGTTAATTCTGCCACCGCCGGGCTTCATCTGGCACTGGAAGCTCTGGGAGTTGGTAAAGGGGATGAAGTAATATTACCGAGTTATACCTTTACCGCTACTGCGGAGGTTGTTCGATATTTAGGCGCAACGCCTGTGATTGTTGATGTATTAGAAGGCTCTTTTAATATCTCTCCTGAAGCAATCAAATCTGCAATCACTGATAATACAAAAGTTATTATTCCTGTTCATTTCGCAGGATTATCTTGTGACATGGAAGCTATTCTTAGTATTGCTAGAGCAAATAAGCTAAAAGTGGTTGAAGACGCAGCTCACGCATTTCCTGCTACCTGCGGTGGCCGGTTGATAGGAACTCTTGATTCTGATGTGACTGTGTTTAGTTTTTATGCTAATAAAACAATGACCACTGGCGAAGGTGGTATGTTAGTCACTAGAAATTCCGATATTGCTAAGCGTTGTCGAATTATGCGCTTACATGGTATTAACCATGATGCCTTTGATCGTTATACTTCTGATAAACCTGCCTGGTATTATGAAGTTGTGGCACCTGGTTATAAATATAATATGAGCGATATTGCTGCATCAATTGGTATTCATCAGCTAAAGAAATTAAACCAGTTTCAGCAAAAAAGGCAAGCATTGGCAAAAGTATATGATGAACAATTGAAAGGATTACCATTAATTTTGCCATTAGGGGCGGAAGACTCTGAATTGCATGCCTGGCATCTTTATCCTATTAGACTAAGCCCGCAAGCTGAAATTTCGAGAGATAGGTTTATTGAGGAGCTATTTGAAAATGGTGTCGGTTGCTCCGTTCACTTTATTCCCTTGCACCTCCAACCATATTGGAAGGAAAGCTGTGATTTAATGGTTGAGTCATTTCCCGTATCTCAGCGGTTGTTTGAGCAAGAGGTTTCTATCCCATTATATACATCGATGTCAACTAACGAGCAACAGCGGGTGATAGAGGTGATTACCAGGGTCTTGAGTGGTGGCTAAGCGGATATTTGATCTGATCCTGGTTATTTCAGGCATTTGTTTATTAATACCTTTATTCTTAATAATTGCTATCTGGAATATATCTGACTCAAAAGGTCCAGTATTTTATCGTCAAATCCGAGTTGGGTTAAATGGTGAGTATTTTAAGATTCATAAGTTTAGAACGATGTATATTAATTCAGATAAATTAGGTGAGTTAACCGTTGGAGAAGATCGTAGAGTGACTAATAGCGGTCGTATATTAAGACGTTATAAGTTAGATGAATTAGCTCAATTGTTTGATGTATTGCTCGGTAAGATGTCTTTAGTTGGCCCCAGGCCAGAGGTACCTAAATATATTCAATGCTACCCTCAGGATATCAGGGACAAAATATTGTCTGTCAAGCCAGGAATTACTGATCTTGCTTCAATTGAAATGATTGACGAGAATGAGCTACTTAAAAATTACGAGGATCCCGAAAAAGCCTATATTGAAAAAATAATGCCTGTTAAACAAAAGTATTATTTGAGATATGTTGAACAGCATTCGGTTATAAATGATTTTGTTATCATTTTGAAAACGATAGTGAGTATTTTTGCTAAGCGTTAAAATGAAATTCAGATTGTTAAGTGAAAAGAACACATTGATTTAGGAATATTATGCACAGAAAAATATCTGTAGTTGGTCTTGGTTATGTAGGACTACCTGTAGCGATTGCTTTTGGTATGTCACATAGAGTGATTGGGTTTGACTTAAATTCTCAGAGAATTAGCGAACTGAGTTCAGGCTATGACCGGACATTAGAGTCAACAGAGGAAGAACTAAGCAATACCGACATACATTTTACTTGCAATCCGGATGATTTAGCGGAGGCTGACTTTCATATTGTTGCCGTGCCAACACCAATTAATCATGCTAAACAACCGGACTTATCCCCCATGCTATCGGCATCAGAAATAATAGGTAAGCAATTAAAAAAAGGAGATATCGTAGTTTTTGAATCTACGGTTTATCCGGGGGCTACTGAAGAGGACTGCGTCCCAGTTTTGGAGAAAGAGTCGGGGCTTACTTGTGGCGTCGACTTTTCCGTGGGCTATTCTCCTGAGCGTATAAACCCGGGAGATAAAGAGCATTCTTTTACTAATATTACTAAGATTGTTTCGGGATATGATGAGGAAACACTAGATATCGTTGCTGATGTTTATTCCAGCGTTGTAACTGCTGGAATACATAGAGCTACAAGTATCAAAGTTGCTGAAGCTGCAAAAGTGATAGAAAACACTCAACGTGATCTCAATATCGCTTTGATGAATGAGCTTGCTGTTATCTTTGAAAGAATGAATATTGATACTTTGGATGTCCTTGAGGCTGCCGGAACCAAGTGGAATTTTTTACCTTTTAGACCCGGTTTAGTCGGTGGACATTGTATCGGTGTTGATCCTTATTATCTGACCTATAAAGCTAAGCAGGTAGGGTATCGCCCTGAAGTTATTCAATCGGGAAGACGGGTCAATGATAATATGGGAAAGTTTATCGTTGAGCGTTGCGTTAAAAAGATGATTCTTCAAGATAAAAAGATCAAAGGAGCAAAAGTTGCAATTTTGGGATTGACCTTTAAGGAGAACTGCCCTGATATTCGTAACTCTAAAATAATTGACTTAATTGATGCATTCAGAAGTTATGGAATAGAGCCAATTGTTACTGATGACTTAGCTGATGAAAAGGAAGCACTCGATATATACGGGGTAAATCTGACAGAATTAGATTCTATCGATAATTGTGAACTCATTCTAGTTTCTGTTGCTCATAAGAAATATCGTGAACTGTCGGTTGAAGATTATATCAAGATGTTATCGCCAACCGGTGAAATGTTTGATGTTAAAGGTATACTTACAAGAAATAAATTTGAGTCAAAAGGTATTTCTGTTTCACGCCTTTAATTTTGAGGTTTCTCATTATCTACAGAATAATGTGATGACGAACACATAATCAAGGTGGTAAATATCAAGAGTCAAAATAACTATTATGATAGGCATTATTGAAGTCTAGAATCAAAATATGATCATCAAACAACTTGTTGGTTCCGGTAGCACAATTGCCATTGGCAGAATAATTAATATTCTTAGCCAGTTTGCTTTTAATGTGCTACTCGCTAAATTACTCTCAAAGCAAGGTGTCGCTGATTTTTTTATTACATTTAGCTTGATTAGCTTTTTTT
>CBDUHU010000309.1:0-5155 GCA_965366725.1 uncultured Kangiellaceae bacterium | reverse complement strand
ATCCAAGATTGAGACTGGTCCAGTGTACTGGCGATATTGGTGCTTTTGCACCACAAAGCATTCCAAGTAGAGGGAGAACAACCATTGGCGTTCAATGTGAAGGTGTAGTTGCCTGGAAAGTGTTACTCACAGCAAATATTCAGATATTTCAGAATGTCTGGGTTGCACGCCGATTTTTATCCGCTAATGATTTAATTACCAGTGCAGATGTCAGCCAACAAAAAGTTGATATTACCAATATGAGAAAAGTGCCGATAGAAAATCTGGAGTTGATCTTGAACACTAGTCCAAAAAGGTCAATGCGACCAGGGGCCATTATTTATCAGGATAGTATTTGTATGGTTTGTCGCGGTGAAAGAGTAGCAATCACGGCAAAAAATGAGTTTTTAAGCATTCAGGTCGAAGGAATTGCGCTAACCGATGCATCAATTGGAGAAACAGCCCAAATCAGAAACTCAAAATCAAAACGGGTTTTTGGTGCTATAGTTACAGGGAAAAACCAATTAAGTGTCCGATTGTCGGCAACAAATTAGTAGTAACAATCAATCTTAACCTTCAGGAATTGAATAGTTATGGTAATGGATATTCGCAGTCTTACCCCCAACCTCGCTAAAGCGAGTCAGGGTAAAGCAGAAAAGTCGAAAAATAAGTCAGCCAGGTCGGTTGATAGTTCTGCCGCAGACAGTGATGATTCTGTCAGCTTGACGGGCCATGCATCACAAATTAGTCAACTGATTGAACAGATGAAAGCTGCGCCAGTACTTGATCCAGATCGTGTTTCACCAGTGAAGGAGAAGGTTGATAAAGGCGAGTACCAAATAGAATATCAACAAGTTGCAAACAAAATGCTCGATTTTGAGTCAACCTATCGAGGTTATTGAGAACTGACCGAACACAGAATAAATAATTGGTGAACCGAATGAATACAACCCAGCTATGTCAAACAATTATTAATCAATGGCAACAGGACTATCAACAATTACACGACATTTTAAATAATGAACAAAGTGCTTTAGAAAGCCGTGATTTTGATGCGCTGACGCAAGCAGTGAAAGATAAAGATCACATTGTAAAACAGATTAATGCCCACCAGCTACCGGCACTAACCAATAAAAATGGCATTTCAATTCGCACGTTCCAGGACTTCAAAGCACACTGCATCCGGGAGCAATTATTGAATTCCAGTTGGCTTGAATTGATGAATCTTGTTGAGAAGTGTTGTTTTAAGAATGAGGTTAATGCGCGCCTTATTTCATTGTTAGAACAGTCCAATAAACGGACATTTAATTTAATCAAAGGATTCGACCCTGACAATAGTGTCTATAACGCAAGTGGAAACAGAACAACTGTAAGACACTATAATAGCTCAGTATCCGCATAGCTAAGTTGGTGCTCACAACCACGACACTCACAACTCTGTAAAGAGCATAAAAGTTAGTCGCCTAATGGCCACCCGCCTAGCTTTTTCCAACGATTAACTATATAACAAAACAATTCAGCAGTCTTTTCGGTGTCATACAAAGCTGAATGTGCCTTGTCATTATCAAAGCTGATACCTGCGGCTTCGCAGGCTTTGGCTAGCACTGTCTGACCAAGCGCCAATCCCGATAAAGTAGCCGTGTCAAATGTAGTAAATGGGTGAAATGGATTTCGTTTGGCTTTTATTCTATCTGCTGCCGCCATTAAAAAGCCCATATCAAAGCCCGGATTATGGGCAACCATCACACTTCGTTGACACTCAGCCTTTTTCTGCTCGCTACGCACACCATTAAAAATCTCAGACAATGCCTGTTTTTCAGAAACAGCCCCTCTCAACGGATTAAACGGGTCTATACCGGTAAAATCAAGGGATGCCTTTTCCAGATTTGCCCCTTCAAAGGGTTCAATATGAAAATGCCACTTTTCAGCCAACTTGAGATTGCCATAATCATCAAACTCAAGCGAGACGGCCGCAATCTCCAGTAAGCCATCAGTGGCAGCATTAAACCCACCAGTCTCAACATCAATTACAACCGGTAAAAAACCGCGAAACCGGCGACTCATCATGGTCATTTGTATTATAGCCCTTAAACTGCCTGATTAGTGAGATGAGGCCAGTTAGTTATGAATTTCAGCCGAATTCTAACACTCCCTTTAGTCGGAAACCATGCAAACTTGCTAATTGATAAACCCAATAGAATGTTCCCTTGGAAATAAAAGCAGTTGTCACTGCCCGACAACTGGTGTTTAGCTGCTACTGAGTAACCTTTGACTCTACTCGTCGAGTAGAAATAATTATTAACTTACTTAAGTCGAGAGAACGCTAGTCGATAAAGAGATATTCAGGAAACCCTTTCCGGTGATAACAACCGTTTTATTATTTGGACACAAAGATTAATGAATATTTCGACCAAGCCCGTCTATATCAAGAGTATCTATCTCCTGCTGTTACTTTTCAGTCAAAATTCAATGGCTGGATTTAAACGGTTTGAAGCGCCGTTGGATGAATCTCGTTGGAACTTTGCAGGAAATCCGCTTAACTGTAAATTAACGCACAATATTCCCCTTTATGGTGATGCAGCCTTTGAGAAATCAGCAGGAAGGGACACCAAGCTGGAGTTCAAACTCGGATATAAACGTCATCAAATAAGCCCTGAGAAAAAGGCTACCGTACGTGCCATAGCACCAGCCTGGCAACCACTCCGAGCCAGTCGGGAGCTTGGTGAAGTCGGCCTGAACGCAGGCAAACATATTGTCAAAAGCCAGGATATGGCTAGCTGGCGATTACTCAACGAGCTTGAAACAGGTCGTTTCCCAACATTTTTTTATCAAGACTTTAACACCCTGGAAGATCAGGTATCTGTCGCTTTATCTTCTGTTGGTTTTAGAGCTAAATATGATGACTTTTTAACCTGTCTAAGCACACTAGTTCCGTTTGAGTTACAAGAGTTAAGCAAAATGACACTCTACTTTGACTTTGCCAAATCATCTGTGCGAAAACCTTATCACTCAAAGCTACAAGCATTGGCAGCCTATATCAGATTTGACCCCTCCATTGAAGTAGTCTTTATTAATGGGTACACCGATAACAAGGGGGCCAGAGGATATAATCAAAAACTATCACAACGCCGTATCGATTCAGTACGAAGAATGCTATCACTCGAAGGCGTAGATAATAACCGATTTAGAACTTTAGCATTTGGTGAGAAGAAACCAGCAGCAACAAACAGAAATGCAAAGGGTCGAGCACAAAACAGACGTGTTTTTATTCAAATTGCACAAAAATAGTTCTGTTGTTGTCACCCTTTTTGACGATTAATTTAAGCCAATATTCGGGTAGATATACCCGCTCTATTGTCTCCAGGCTCAATAACCTAACTGATACCTTTCATATCACTATTTAGCTGGCTTTTACCTGCCAGGCTCTCCCCTGACACTTGATTGAATCAGACGATACTGACGAGTCATGTTTTTTCATTTGTTTTCATATCTTAAGTTTACGGTAAGTTTCAAGGGTTAATATTTATTTATCGTAAATTGTTAAAGGTAGTAAACATGTCAACTCGAGTAGTTTGTGATTGTTCTTCAAGTGGGACAATTCTGCCTTCGCAAAAGCTATTTAAATCGCTTGAAAAAAGGCGTTCAAATAAAGTCACTTTTAACTTGCATTTACCTTTCAAACCCAGTCGTAACGAAGTCGAAAAATTTGTATGGGAAGGTTTTAAAAAACACTATCAAGCTCAAATTCAACATTACCTTCCTAATTTGATTAGCGTATCAGAAAAAAGAAAAATTGCTGCAGTATTAGGATTCAGAAGTGCTCGTATACAACCACTATTTGTTGAACAGTATCTAGATAAATCAATAGAAAATAAATTTTCTGGAGAACTAATTGAACGCTGTGAAATAGGTGAAATAGGCAATTTATATGGCATTAACAATCTCCTCACTCGTCAGCTTTTAGTGATCACAATTATGGCTATGTCTAATGCAGGAATTAAGAAATTAGTGTTCTCTGCGACACCTCAGGTTAAAGCTATGATTAATCGGCTTTCAGTTAAAACAACTTACATTGGAAACGCTGCTGCTGAAAAAATCGGTTCACAAATTGAGTCCTGGGGGGACTATTATTTTGCCGCTCCAGAAGTATTAGCGATTAGCACTCAATCAGCCATTGAGATTATTGAAGAGTCCAGTTATTTAAAAAAATTTACAGCTCGATATCAATCGACGATTGAATCTTTGGCAGAAAATTTTGTGAAGTAATATGAAAGATACCTTACTAGAAAAAATCAACCAATCACACAATAAAATTGCACTGATTGATAATGACCAGCAAATGAGTTACCAACAACTCCATATTCAGGTTAATCGATGGATCAATTATCTGAGTTCGATAAAAGCAAAGAGAGTTGTTGCTGTGCTCGATAATAGCTGCGATTGGGTACTTATTGATCTGGCATGCCAGACAGCTGACATTTGCTTTATTCCATTACCGTTTTTTTTCTCTACCACACAAATATCTCATGTAATCAATGCTTCTGTCCCTGACCTATTATTACTGAATAATTCATCACCTATATATCATTCAATTCATGAGATACTGAACCACAATCAATATAATCAGAAAAATTTTTCTGATTGCCCCACCGACAATTTGGTTGCTATTAATTTAACACTGAATCTCAAAGTCGAATTGCCCGATAATACAACAAAAATCACCTTTACATCAGGCTCAACCGGCACTCCCAAAGGCGTCTGTTTGTCTAGTGAAAATCAATTAATTGTCGCACAATCTCTTGTTGAAAGAGTCGCAATAAAAAGCCCTCGACATCTTTGCCTGTTGCCATTAAGTACGCTGCTAGAGAACATAGCCGGAGTCTATGCACCGTTAATTGCTGGAGGAACCGTCATATTACCCTCATCGAAGGAGAGAGGATTAAGCGGTAGTTCTATGCTCAATCCAAAACAGTTACTCAGTACTATCTCTCATTATTCACCAGAAACTCTTATCATGGTTCCTGAGCTACTGCTAATTTTTGTTAACGCTGTAGAGCAGGGATGGAAAGCACCAGATAGTTTAAAGTTTATTGCTGTTGGAGGTGGAAAAATGTCTCCTCATCTACTGGAAAAAGCAACACGTATGGCACTACCAGTATTCGAAGGTTATGGTTTA
>CBDUHU010000308.1:0-5159 GCA_965366725.1 uncultured Kangiellaceae bacterium | reverse complement strand
TGAGAAACCATCTGAAGATAATCCTTACATCGCAGAGTCAACTCACCTGTTTGGTTACGACCTGATTGAGTTAGCCACTAAAAAATCTTTTGTTGAGGTTTTGTTACTGCTAAATACCGGTGAACTCCCCTCCCCTGAAGCAAGCGTCTTAATGAATACTTTGATGGTTGGTTTAATCAACCCTGGACCTAGAAACTCAGCAGTCAGAGCGGCGATGAACGCTGGCGTCAGTAAAACCAATACTTCCCATATCTTACCAATTGGATTAATGGTGCTGGGCGGAGAACATAATGGTTCTATTGAAGTAGAAAAAGCAATGCACTTTATCCAACAACACCAGCAACAACCGATAGAGCAGACTCTATCGCTGATTAATCAATCTACCAGACCCAGAGAGGGAGACTTTCACCCTATTCCTGGTATAGGAACTAAATTCGGTGACAAGGATCTGGTGTGTTGTGATTTAGCAAAGCACATTGCTACGCTTGACGGCGTTGGTCAATCATTTAAGTGGGTTGAACAGGTCATTGCGAGCATTCAGCAAACCGATATTGGATGGCTTGTCAGCGGACTTACAGCAGCAGTTTTACTTGATCTGGGCATACAACCAAGGGAAGGTGGCGCTCTATTTCAGCTTTTATGTTCTCCGGGAATTCTTGCTCATGGTTTAGAACAAACACACCTACCGGTGACTTCAATGCCATTTATGGAGGATCGTCAATATGACTACCAACCATAGGAATAATGAAGTTTTGACTCCCCCTGAAAACAACCTTAAAGGGAAAACTAATCAGGTAAGCAGAACGTCTTTTTGGGATGATAATCACAACCGGATAAAAACATCAATTGGCAAGTGGGTTGGTGGCGAAGATGTGATCTGTCATGGTCATTCGATGATGAAAGAACTACTCGGTCATATCTCTTATATGCAAATGACCGTACTAAATGTCACCGGAAGGCTCATTGACAGAAAGCTCGCCGACTGGTTAGAAGGTAACTTTATTGGAGTCAGTTACCCGGATTCAAGGATCTGGTGCAATCAAATAGGTTCACTGGCAGCTAGTAGCAGAACTTCAGTTGTCGCGGCAACCGTTGCTGGCGTATTAGCCGCCGACTCTCGCGCTTATGGCGGCAGCCAGACCAGTAAGATTGGAATGACTTTTATTCAAAATGCACTGATCAATTATAAAAATGGACAATCGCTGCGCTCAATTATTGAAGGCTGTCGCTTTAACAATGACAAGCCAGTAATCACAGGTTATGCACGCCCTGTCAGCCGCACCGATGAACGCCTGGCACCGCATATCGCGATGACCCGAAAGTTAGGTTTTAAAACCGGCGAACATCTTCAACTGGCTTTCGAAATCGACCAATACCTTGAAGAACAATATGGTCTGGGCATGAATGTCGCCGGATATTCCTGCTCATTTCTTTCTGACCAAGGTTTTAGCCCAGACGAAATGTACCAAATAAAGTCGCTTATGGTTGCCAGTGGTGTGACCGCTTGTTTTGTTGATAACCAGAGCCAATGTGCAGACTCGTTTCTTCCACAACATTGTACCGATATTGAGTACAACGGACCTCAACTTAGAACAATAGACTAATCAGATTGGAGTCAAAAAATGTGTGGAATATTATCAATATACGCTAAACACGCTTCGATTAATGAGTCAGCATTAAATGCTGGACTTAAAACTTTACATCATCGCGGTCCCGATCACGCTAGCTATTGGCTTTCCAGGCAGAAAAATGTGGCGCTCGGACATACCAGATTAAGTATTATTGATTTGAATACCGGTGATCAGCCTATTGCCAACAGCGACGATTCTATGTTCCTGGTTGCTAATGGGGAATTTTACGATTTTGAAACAATCAGAGACAGCTTAATTCGTAAAGGTTATCGCTTTAAAACGGGTTCTGATAGCGAAATTGCACTACATTTATACCACGAATATGGAACAGCTTGTTTAAAACACCTGCGCGGTGAATTTGCTTTTACTATCTGGGACAACAATAACCAAACCCTGTTTGCTGCCCGTGACCGACTTGGAGTGAATCCACTTTATTATGCTGAATACGACGGAAAGCTCTTTGTCGGTTCAGAAATAAAAGCACTTTTAGCCGCAGGTGTACCAGCAAAATGGGATCAGGATTCATACCTGCGAAGAGGTTTTTATTTTTGCGACACCACCCTGTTCAGCGGAATTAAACAGGTTCCACCGGGCCACTTTTTAATCGCTACAGAAGGCACAACAAAATTAGTTAAATACTGGGATTTTAATTACCCGGCAGACTCAGAGCTTGATCAACTTAGCGAAGCGCAGCAGGTAGAAAGTTTACGTAACAGTTTACTAGAAGCCACTCAGACACGTCTACGTGCAGATGTACCGGTTGGCGTTTATTTGAGTGGCGGTATCGACTCTTGTGCTGTATTAGGCATGACTTCACACTTAATCAGCGATCCCGTTGATGCATTTACATTATCATTTTCTAACAAGGATTACGATGAAGCAGCAATTGCTGCAAAAATGGCGAAAAGTGTTGGTGCCAGACATCATATTATTCCGGTTTCTCAACAAGATCTGGCTGACAATTTTGAACGTTCTATCTGGCATAGTGAAACCATTTGTCTCAATGCACATAGCGTCGCAAAATTTATGTTGAGTCGCGCAGTTCACCAACAGGGTTTTAAAGTTGTTCTCACTGGAGAAGGTGCTGATGAAATTTTTGCTGGCTATCCGCCGTTTAGAAATGATCTACTCAATAGCCAGAGTGATTCAGCTAACGCTGAAAAACAACGAACCGCGCTAAAGCAAGCGAACAAAATCACAGCCGGTTTAATGTTGATAAATCAGGCTCCCGAAGCTATTCAATTTATTCAACGATACCTTGGACACCAACCGACATGGTTACTACCGTTAACCCAGATATTTGATCAACTAAAAACTACTTTTAGCCCTGAAATGATTGAAAAAATGGGACATATTCACCCGGTTAAACACTTCTTAAATCAGTTGGACTTTAACCAGATTGATGGAATTAATCCAGTTCACGCATCCATGTATATGCTATCAAAATCAGCCCTACCTAATTATGTTCTCACCAATTTAGGTGACCGAATGGAAATGGCTCACTCGCTAGAAGGGAGACTTCCTTTTCTTGATCATAAGGTAGTCGAAAAGGTTGTCAGAATGCCAATAAACTATAAAATTAGTGGAATGCGAGAAAAACACATTTTGCGTGAAGCAATCAAACCTTATGTGATTGAGCAAGTATATAATCGCCAGAAACATCCATTTTTAGCACCACCTTCGGTCATTTCACCCGATGAAAAACTGCACCAGTTGGTGCAAGATACTCTACGTAGTCAGCTAATGGATGAGATACCCTTTTTTGATAAAAACAAAGTCATTAAACTGCTAGATCAGTCGACCAGACTACCGGAAGAAAAATGGCCGAGTACTGAAGCAATGTTGCTTGAAATGCTAAGCCTCTGTTTTATTCAAAAACATTTCAAGTTGTCTAGTCAGGCGGTGCCCCCTACTTCCAGTTAGTCAAACTGAAAGGAAAGTTGAGCAAACAGACTACTACCAGCCAGCGGCAAATCATTGGGAATATTGGCAATTGCCCCGCTGTTAGGAGTCGGTTCGCGTGCATCTTCATCAAAGACATTTTTGCCAATTAGCGCAAATGATAAACCGTTTACCGGAGACTTCCAGCGGACAGTAATATCGACGATTTGATAATCATCAATAGTCTCTCTGGTATCAATCTGGTTTCGTTCACGATCAGCAACCCAGTTGACTCTGGTATTCAAGTTCCAGTCCGGAAGAAAGCGCCAGTCAGCCATCAAAAATAACTGTTTTTCGGGAACATTGGCAACATCCTGATCGGTTAACTCATCGGTAGAATTCTGGATTGAAAAATTACCTTTCAGATCAAACGAATCAATTGGTTCCCATTGAAACTCCAATTCCATGCCATAACCTTTTTGTTTGCCCAGGTTTTGTGCCGTATTACTGGTACTCCCTTCATCCGGTACAAACTGAATGATGTCTTCCCAATCATTATAGAAAAAACTAAGACCAGTTCGAAAACCGGTTTGAGGATGATAATCAAATGCCAGCTCCAGGGTTTCGATTTCTTCTGGTGACAAGTCTGGATTGCCCAGAGCTACGGGATTATTAATATTTCTGGTTTCTGCGAACGAAGGAGCTCTAAATGCCTTACCGTAAAGCACTTTAGTAGTCAGGTTCAATGTCGAAGACCAGACCAGAGCAAATCGAGGATTGGTGGTGGAGCCAAAATCAGAGTAGTTATCATGCCTGATCCCGGCAGTTAACTCCCAATCATTCGCCAACGACCAAATGTCTTGAACAAACAAATATCGATTTCGCCTGGTACCTTCGGTCAAAAATACAAATGGGCTATCAGAAACATCAACAACCGGGCTGCCCGGTACAAGAAACTCACCATTTGGTCCAAATGCAAAATTCTTTGACTCTTTGACTTTATAGAGATCGCTATAATTAAATCCGACACCGACTCTTACCACATGTCCTTCGTGCCCATTATAGATGAAGGATGAATTTAATCGCGAATGTCTCTCGAAAACTTCGGGGTTACCAATAAGACCATCAGGGAATGGTGCACCAAAGCCAATATCAGCCCCGGCAGGAAAAATAATTAAATCTCTATCAATTTCAACACTGGTATCTAAATGACTGAAAATCGTTTCTAATTGCCAATTCTCGGCAAACTCGGGATCATTGTAGGATACATCAATATTCCAACGTTGGCTTGACTGTAAACTGGTTGGATCCAGCGCTTCAGCAATGCCAACACCAGCACCAAGTTCGCGTAACTGAACGCCTCCTCTAAACCGCCACTTTTGGTAAGCCAAATCGACCCGCGCATCAATATTTTCCCGGTGATTATTAACCCTTCCTGGTGCCAGCGACGCAGCAGTTCCAAAAACAACATCAAGAACACTCTGTGCGTCTGACTCAATCAATTCATCATGGCCATCGCTGTTGTGCACTTCTAAAACCACCGAAGCCGATAAGTCACCATATTGACCGCCATGGGAATACCAAAGATCGTTGGTATTGAATCTACCATGCCGATAACCAATCTTACTTCCATTTATTTCATTTGCA
>CBDUHU010000307.1:0-5164 GCA_965366725.1 uncultured Kangiellaceae bacterium | reverse complement strand
CAGAAAAGGTTTGTGAAATTCTTAATGTTAGAATAATTCATGAAAAAGAGCTCAACTGTATCATCAGGGCTGAGTTAGTTAAACGTTGGTTAAGCACTGAAAGAAATCAACAAAAAATAGAAACATTTGTCACAACATCATCGAAAATTGATTCTCCTTACGTTCAGCAACAAATTTTGGCAAGTGCAAGTCGATTTAGCGAACAATGTAAATACATTTTGTTTCGACAATTTGTACATTTACCAGTTGAGAATGCAGTGCTCCTCTCATTAGTAAAGGCCGTTGTCAAAGCAATAAAAGCAACGCCCATGCAGCTAAGATACTGGGCTCTATTACGACAATTGCTTAAGGTCGAAGTATCTTCTATTGTTAAGCGCGCTGTTCTCCACCATATTCCTGAATTGCTGGATATTCTATATTTTCAGAAATTACCACTTTCTCAGCAAAACCAACTACTATGCCTGCTCGGCAATACGCTTGAGAATAAGATTTCATCGGAAAAATCACCCGATGCACAATTCTGGATGGTTCAAGCAAGGGAAATTTTTATTGCCAAAACAACCGCTGGCGATACCCAGGGTAATTCATTAGTTGCCAATAATAGATTACCAGCACGTGACTCTTTCGGGATCGCTATAGATAGTAAATCCGGGAAAATATCGCAAGGTTGGACAAGTCACACATCAATATGGCGGCTATGGGATCAATTCTGGAATACTCGCACAGATAAAAGACAATTTCATAATCATACAAAGGCTAAAAATTATCATGGAAATATCTGGATTCCCAATCCAACTCTTGCAGAATTAAGCGCTACTGAAGTGCCTGGTGAAGATGTTATCAATTCTGAAACAACTGAATCAAACCATTATTTACCTCCGATTGATTTTTTACTTGGCTTACTTAAGAGAGACGCAGATTATCAATCTGGTGAAATAATTACCTTAGATGGAAATATAAGGGTCGAGCTTCCATCAACCACCATAGCCAGGTTTAGAGCATACCTGACAATAAATATCAGAGTCCGTAAATTTCATCAATTAAGGCAGGGTAATCTAAAGCAGCAAACTCAATATATAAAAACGCTTAAACAACTAGGATTTAACTTCACAATATCGCAACCAGATACGCCGTTTATTAACCAGATAAGTCCTCGTAATCAAGTTAAAAGTATTTACCTGTTTAATCTGGTACCACCATTTATTCTTGGATGGTGGATGGATTTCAAGGACTATTTTTTCTCATTTTATCAAAATTCAATTAAACAACTGGTAGGCTTTACCAGTCTATTTCTTGTCTATTTTATTGGACGACACCTTACTATTAACTATCAGATAAAACGCCTTAGAACACATATACCTTTAGTCGTTGGAGGCTGGGGAACAAGAGGAAAATCTGGAACAGAGAGATTAAAGGCAGCATTATTTAACGGAATGGGATTCGAAGTCTTTAGTAAAACAACAGGCTGTAATGCGATGTTTTTGCATGCAGATCCAAACGGAAAACTACTTGAATATACGCTATATAGACCTTTTGATAAGGCGACTATCTGGGAACAGGCAAATGCATTAAAAATTGCAAAGCAGCGAGGTATCGATGTTTTCTTGTGGGAATGTATGGGGTTAAACCCGCACTATGTAAAAATATTACAAGGATGGATGAGAGATGATATAAGCACGATTACTAATTGCTATCCGGATCACGAAGATATACTCGGTCCTAGTGGATGGCAAATTGCTTATGAAATGACGCATTTTATACCACCTGATGGCTACCTGCATACCAGTGAAGAACAAATGCTACCTGTTTTGATTCGAGGCTCGAATCAGAAAAATACACCGGTAAATATATCAGACTGGTATTTAAGAGAGTCGGTGACTTCCGATGTCCTTAATTCATTTTGTTATGACGAACATCCCTCTAACATAGCCCTCGTACTCAAGGTCGCAAATACCATTGGACTATCGAGCGCACAGGCCCTTTCATATATGAGCGAACGAGTGGTTGCCGATATTGGTGTACTGAAAAGCTTTCCAAAAATGCTATTTCAAGGCTCTGAGTTAACATTTATCAATAGCATGTCGGCTAATGAAAGGTTTGCAACATTAGAAAACTGGCGTCGCCTGGGACTAAACGACCTGACCAGAGAAAACGGAGACTGGTTAACAGTTGTTATTAACAATCGAGCTGACAGAGTTGCGCGATCACAGGTCTTTGCTAATCTTTTTAGTAAAGAAATTCGATTTGATCACATTTTCCTAATCGGTACAAATGTCGATGGATTTATGCGTTATTTTAATCAGTCATGGTCACAATGGTTTTTATCCATACAGAAGAAAGCAACTAAACCAGATGAACAGCATTTAGCTATCATTATAGACAAGCTAAAACTTAGTGATGAGTCCAGCTGGCCAAACGAGCTACAAAATATCCAAGAAAGATTAAAACTAGAGGGAGATATTAATGATTGGAAAAATAATAGTGAACCCACCAATAAGATACTGACCAAAGTAATTAGACACGTGAAACAAGCGGAGAAACAGCGTATTGAAATCAATCAATGTCGTAGTCGAATTGGCCAGGATGATCTTTCATGGGAGCAACTTGAAGAACAATTACTCTCTCTTATCAAAGATAAAGTTACCATTGTTGAAGACAAAACTATTTCCGGTGAAAATCTGGCCGAGTTTATTGCTAATGAGACTCCACCTGGATTAAATTGTAGATTAGTCGGAGTACAAAATATTAAAGGGACGGGTTATGATTTTATGCAATTCTGGAGACATTGGGAAAACGTCCACACTCTCATAGAGGCGCTTTCTAATAAAAATCCGGAGCAGGCAGATAAAGCAGTAAAAACGCTTTCACAAATGCAGAAGTTCACCTTTGTTGAGGTTGAATTATTAGAAAGAATACTTCCCGAAGTAAAAGCTTCAAAACTAGCTCAAAGACAATCCTTTCAGTCCGGCATAGAGGTTATTGAAGAAAATCTATTACTAAACAAATCAGTCAATACAAGCACTACGCAAAGTACCTATCATAAACTACTTGAGCAATTGAAGAATACTGGAGCAACAATTAAAAGAAGAAGAGCTGTTGATAAAATTTATTATGCCTGGAGTAGATTTCGTATTTCATCATCCAGAGCAATAAAATTACTCGACAAATTACAAAATAGTAATTAGCCAGGTATCAAAACACACATTATATGTAGTAACACCAACTTCTGGTCGTACTTACTCAGTGGTTTTTTGCATGATAGCACTACGGTATGCACTGTCTACTGCCTTTGATAAACTTACCTGGCCACTTATAATATTAACTCCAATACTGTCAAATACACTTTTATAATCAGGAAATTCTTTGCTTTCAGCCGTCTGCAGATATAAATCGCTAAAGATGCTGGTCGAGGAAAGTTCGTCAAGTTTTGTTGCTAACTCAAGACCTGACCATTCAACTGAATTGGAAATACAACAACGATTCAACTTTAGCAAGATGTCTTCAAGCCCAACTTGACCTTCAGAGCGTTTTCTCAATTGCCAATCGGCTAATAAAAAATAGGCGGCGCCGCTCCAATAAACTTTCATCGTTCGTGCCTTGCGCGCGCCAAGGCGTCTTCTTTCACTTGTTTCTGCTAATGTTTCACCAAGTTCAAGCGTTCCTTTTTCACCACGAACAAACCCCTGATACATCCGAGTCCAGGCTTGCTGCTCAGTTATTTCTCCGCTCTGCGCCATCAATATGTACTGTAAGTACGAAGCAAGCCCTTCAGAAAGCCAGATGTCATTGTAGCTTATATTGGGAAGCAACAAGTGACTAAACTCATGGCTTGCTGTCCAGTCAGCATAAAACTCATCAATCGCCTTATGACTGTCTACAACAAATCGAACCCCAAGACCGCCTCCACGTTTTACATCTCCCCAGGGAACTACACCTTTGGTAAAGTGGTTATTTTCAAGTAAAATAACTTGTACGTCTGTCGCTAGAGGAGCACCAATATAGTTGGATAGGTTTTCAGCAATATCGATAACCCAGCGAGTTAATAAATTCTTTTTTTCAACTCCAGGCATTAAAGCAATATTAAGACGACTACCTTTCGATAAGGTAACTGGCAAAAACTGGATCTCTCCAATAATTAAAGTGAACCCCCAATCGTGAGGAGTATCACCTATTCTAAACCGCTTCTCTTTCGCATCAAGTAAAGTCCAGGGTGAAGAAACCTGATAATTATCTGGAATATTAAAAACGATTTCTGCACTTTCACCCTTAACCAATTTTTCAGGCAGCCATAACCAGGTATTGTCACCTTGAAAACTAACTTTACTTGCTTTTGCTATTTTGTTTTTGCCTCTGTATATGTGAGCGGAAATATCCGCACGATATTTTATACAGGCATTTTTTGCCAGATTATCGGTTTTCCAGTATCGACCTTGAAACTCGATATGACCACGACTAACTTTAGGGAAAGCTAATAGGTTTTTGGTAGCCTTTTTATAGTCAACAGCAAGATAATCAGGTGCTTTACCATCAAAACAAATATCAACTTTAGCGTACTTTAATGAATCATCCATAGAAACTGTGTATTGGTGAGTCCTGCCGATTGCAGCTGGCTGATGTAAGCTTATCAAAAGCGATAGGAACGGAATAACCGTACCAGTTTTTTTGCTTATTAATCTTTTTAAAAAATATTTCATCACTTAACCATAGCGCCGCATTGCAAAATCAATTGCCATACCTTTTAGAGTAGAAAATCAATTGTCAGGAGTCGACCTAATAATTGTAAGAGAATCCTACCAGACAAAAACGAGCACTCTTTGTCAACAGAAGTCGACTAACGGATTAAAGGCACAGAACAGGTAATAGTTTATCCACTAGATTGTCAACAGTTTTTTGTTTAATCAAACTATCGCATGCTTGGTGTAATGCTCTCTGATCTGATTTTTCCAATGAGTCAATTTGATTTTGCAATTCATTGACAGGAATGTTCATTTGACCACGCAACGCATGATTACGTTGACAGATTTGCTGGTGTAAATAAATAAAACGTCCAATGATCACATAGGGAAAATTTCTACTTTTAACGGGACCGTAACAGGCCTCATAGCCGCCTAGAGGTAAACCCTTTAACTTAATATCAACCAACTTTCCAGCACCAAACCATGCA
>CBDUHU010000306.1:0-5171 GCA_965366725.1 uncultured Kangiellaceae bacterium | reverse complement strand
TAAGCTATCTTGATAGCCAAAAGACACCACAAAGAATTTTTATTTCACCAGAGTCTGCCGGAGAAGTTTGGGTGAAACGTTATCTTGATGGTCAGGCTATTGTCGATGAGCGTTATCAGGCTTATTGGGCGGAAACCGATGATGGTTTTAATGTTGAAATAAAATTTCCCTATAAGGTCAAGCCCATTGAATTGAGGATTAGCCATTTTAATGCAAATCGACCGGGCAAAAGCCGGCATGAAAATATTATTTCTTCAAGCAAAATAGAGCTTAATCCACTTGTCTGGCCTTCAGATAAAATTAACCATTTTATTGACAAAATTGAATTGCTATCAGGTCAACGACTTTGGATTCTTGATACTGAAGGACGTGTGTTAGCGAGAAAAGGAAGTTTACAGAATTCATTTGTCACCAATCATTCGGTGGCAGAGTGGTTTTTAGACTCTCAGTTAATTACTGTTCCGGATCAAAGGGATACAAGGTTGAGGATTAATTCAACGGTAGCCTATGATGCGTTAAAAGGTAGTGAATCAACAGCCATTGAATCAATTGGAAAAGACCATTATTCGATAGCGTTGGCTGCTACACCAGTAAAGCGAAACGGCCAGGTTATTGCCGCGGTATTTATTGAAGGAAGTATTGCAAGAGTGCAGCTGTTACAGCAGAAAAACCTGATTAATACACTGGCAGTGATGCTTATTATTTTTATACTGACACTTGTTTTAATTGTTTGGTATACCTCTAAAGTCACCAATAGAATTAATCGGTTAAGAAAACAGGTCGTTCAGGTTGTCGATGAACAGGGAAGAATGACTGGGCCTTTAGAGTTAGAATATACAGATGGTGATGAAATTGACGAACTGTCTAATGCCTTCTTGCAAATGGGAAACAAGCTCTATGATTATAATGATTATCTTGAGAAATTAGCATCTCGCCTTTCTCACGAGCTACGAACGCCAATAGCAATAGTGCGTAGTTCGTTAGATAACTTATTGTTAGATGTGAGCGAGGATAATCAAAAACAAACGATTCAAAGAGCATTGGAAGGGACTCAAAGGTTAGGTGAAATTATCAATCGCATGCGTCAGGCAAGTGGGGTTAAGCAAGCCATGCAATCGGCCCAGTTTGAAGAGATTGATTTTTACCAAATGTTGAGCCAGATGGTTGATGGTTTTCGCCAGTCTTTTCCAGATTATCATTTTGAGTTTAAATCTAATTGCCAGTCAATTCCCTGGTCTATTTCTACCGATTTAATGGCCGAACTGGTGGATAAATTACTATCAAATGCGATGGATTTTTCGGAGCCGAAGACGGCCATTGTTGTTGGCGTGTTTAAAAGTGAAAATCGACTTTCTTTATCGGTTACCAATAGTGGCCCAGTGATACCTAAGAAGAACTTACGTCGAATATTTCAATCCTTGATTTCAATCCGGGAAAGACCTAATAGTAATAGTCCAAACCTGGGACTTGGGCTCTATATTGTTAAACTCATTGCAAATTTTCATGGTGCTAATGTGAAAGCAGAAAACCTGAGTGATAAAAGCGGTGTGAGGTTCAGTGTTAACTGGCATCGATAGACTAAGGTATAAGTCTATCGATGCTGCTTGTTGAGTTCCTGGTTTTTTTATTTTGATCTGTTATAACATTAACCGATCTTAACAAAATAAGCTGAGCAAACCTATTGGGGTCTAAGGTGGGCGAGGTAGTTGACATCCAGCCCGGGGGCTAGCCGGTAATGTTTTGTTAAAGGGTTATAATGCATGCCAATCAAATCTTCAACCTTCAGTCCCGCGGCTCTTGACCACATGGATATCTCATGGGGTTTAATGAATTTTTGTCGAAAAAAATACTTCTCCGCCAGGTTTGACTAATTTTGCACAAGCGCGAATGACCGAAGAAGGATCAGGAACATGTTCCATCATTTCCATGCAGGTAACCACATCAAATTGTGCAGGGTTTTGTTCAGCCATATCTTCTACCGTGGACTGTAGGTATTCAACCTTTTGACCGGACTCCAACTGGTGAAGTTTAGCCACTGATAATGGTGCTTTTCCCATATCAATACCGGTTACTATTGCTCCTTTTGCTGCCATAGAGTCAGCCAGAATACCGCCACCGCAACCAACATCAATGACTTTTTTGCCTTTTAGTCCAGCAGATTTTTTCTCAATATAATTGAGACGTAAAGGGTTAATCTCATGAAGTGGCTTAAATTCACTTTCTTTGTCCCACCATCGAGAAGCCAATTCTTCAAATTTCTTAATTTCTGCCGGGTCAACATTAATGTTGCTTTGCATTGGAGTTTCCACCTGATAATTCGTTTTTAAGATAGTAACAATCGGTTAACTGTTTATTAAATTGACTATCGATTCATAATTTTAGTTTGCCATTGGGCTGTATTTTGCAAAATAAGCTTACTGTTAAGTGTCTGTAATTGACGATCTTTCAGTAGTTGCTTTCCATTAACCCAGGCATTGGTTATTTGATTTCTGGCGGCTGAATAGACAACTTGTGAAATAGGGTTATAAACCGGTTGGGTTTCTATTCTGTCTAAATCAATGGCGATCATATCGGCACATTTTCCGCTTTCCAGTGAACCAATTTTATCCTGAAGGCCTAATGCTTTTGCGCCACCCATTGTTGCTAGATATAGCGATTGGTAGGCTGAAAGCGCGGTAGGATTAGCATAGTCCAGTTTTGCTAACAGTGAAGTTGTTCTTAACTCCTCTAACATATCAAGATCATTATTACTGGCAGCGCCATCGGTTCCTATTGCCAGATTAACACCAGCATCCAGTAATTGAACCGTTGGGCAAATACCGCTGGCTAACTTCATGTTAGATTGCGGACAATGTATAACGTGACTACCTGATTCTGCAAGCCATTGTATTTCGCCTTCGTTAAGTTGGGTCATATGAACTGCATTGAGCAATGGGGACAATAATCCTATTTCTTTCAGTCGGGTCAACGGCCGGATACCTTCCTGGCTCACAAAGGACTCAACCTCATGTGCCGTTTCATGAGCATGGATTTGTACCATCAGATTCAATTCGTTGGAAAGCATCGCCAACTTTTCTAATGTGTTTTTTGCCACTGTATAAGGGGCGTGAGGTGCAAAATTAAAACAAATAGAGTTGCTATGTTTAAACTGGTCAAATACATCAAGTCCCTTATCAATGCACTCTTGAGCATTTTTTGCCCAGCTAGTTTCAAATTCAACCACAACAATTCCAATACTGGCTCTTATCCCGGATTCCTGAACTGCTTTAGCAGCCTGGTCAGGCATAAAATACATATCCTGAAAGCAGGTTGTACCTGATCTGAGCATTTCAGCAATAGCATGTTGGGTCCCTTGATAAACAAAGGAATCATCAACAAATTTAGCTTCAACTGGCCAGATTGCCTCTTCCAGCCATTGTTTTAGTGGGAGATCATCTGATAAACCTCTGAGTAAGTTCATCGCAGCATGACAGTGACTATTAACAAAACCGGGCATTAATGCCTGTCCAGCCAGATTGGTTATCTCTGCATCGGGGTATTTTTCTTTTGCCTCAGTGGCGGGGAGAACATCTGATATCATCTTTCCACTGATGACAATAGCATGCTCAGTTAACCAGTGATCATCCTTATTCATCGGAATAATCCACTCAGCGGTGATAATTTGAACAGGTGTCGCTGTCTGAGCGTTAGATTCAGCATTTGTTTGTATGTTCATGGTATTTTCATTTGCACCTTGGTTAAGTCACTGATATTTTACCTGTAATTGCTCAAGGCCAAAAGTACTTCCTTGGCTCTGAGCGGGAATAATTATCAGCAAAGCTAGAATCGCCAACATCAAAACGACTAATAAGGGAATAGAGGAAAACGGAATGAGTGATAAAAATCAAGCTAGACAGACGTTAAGAATGCCAATTACCAATGTTTATGCACGTGGCGGGTTTTCGGTCACTGTCAGCTTTGGTAGCGAAACAGATACCGCTGAATTAGTGCTTGATACGGGAAGTAGTACATTGGTTGTTACTCAGGAAGCTTATGTGGCTGAGCAGGATAAATCGCTTCAGGCAACCTGTTATGCGCAGTGTGTTAATTACGGAATGGGGGGCTGGTATGGCCCGGTTATAAAAACTGATGTCGATATGTATTCACATCAGGGGAGCATGCAATTAGATTGTTCGCATGTTTCTATCGCCAAGTTTTACCCTAAAGGATGCTTTGCTGAGGCAGACGGCATTCTTGGTCTTGCTTTTCATGATTTAAATGACGGCCATAACCTGCAAGATTACCTGAAGCAAAATTCAATAGCACCCGAAGTGACTTACCCCTGGGAGAATACAAAAATCCAGCATGAATCAATTAAGTCGTTTAAAAGTTTCCTGAGAAATAAACCTAAAGAAGATATCAAACCTTATTTTACCCAGTTAGAAGAACAGGGAGTTTCCGCCAACAAATTTTCTTTTCTTACCAGACGATCGAGCATTCATCATGCTCAACCTGATTTGAGTGTTGAAGAATTAAAACAGGACCCGCTTAATCAGGGAATGTTTATATTGGGTGGTGGGGAAGAAGACAAAGATTTATATCATGGTGAGTTTAAACGGATTAAAGTCATAGATGATGTTTACTATAATGTTCGTTTATTAAAAGTGAAGGTGGGTGACTTTGCGCCTTTTGATGTGCCTGTATTGCAAGGCGAAGAACTGGAAAGGCATCATTCAAATGCATTTGTTGATAGTGGCGCTTCGGTGATGGTACTTGATGATGTGGTGTTTAATTACCTGATTGATTGTTTTGAAAAGATCAATCCTGAATTTAAGCAACTGCTTGAACCATTCTTGTCCTTTGAGTATAAGGAAGAAGGTATTCCGCTTGAGAAACTCGATATAACTCAATGGCCTGATATTGAGTTTATCTTTGAAGCGTCGGTCGATAGTGATGAGGATGAAGTGAGCCTGATATGCCGCGCGGATGACTATTGGCAAACCAATGCTCCCTCACATGGTCAGGCATCCTTTAAGATCATTTCCCAATTACCGGGCTGGCCTGAACAGTCAATTTTAGGGCTACCCTTGATTAGTGATTACTATGTGATCTTTGCCCGCTTTGAAAATGAGTGCGGCGATATCAAGTTTGCTCAGGCGTTATGATTTGAATCATTCATCGCTTTCGCATCA
>CBDUHU010000305.1:0-5172 GCA_965366725.1 uncultured Kangiellaceae bacterium | reverse complement strand
AGCAAACACACAATTTTATTAACTCCTAAGCGAGCAAAACCACTAAATTCATCATCGATATACTCGCCAGAGACAGGTTTTGCCATAACGGATAAGACACCTTTGCCAATTTCGGCAACCTTGTAGAAAGTCGGTAACATAAAATTCCTTAAACTTGATAAAATTATTTAAGATTTTTATAACAAAACCCGCACCTTCAAGTTCAATTGCTACAAGACACTTGGCAAAAGACAGCCACGCAAAAGCAATACCAACTCAAAAGTTTGATAGATTCAAAGTTTTATTAAAGAGAAAGAAGAGAAAATCATTAAGAAATTGGTCGGAGCGAGAGGATTTGAACCTCCGACCACTTGTACCCCGAACAAGTGCGCTACCAGGCTGCGCCACGCTCCGACATTGGTAAAACATTGGTCAACTAATCAAGGGGGTTTACAGCTAACCGAGGCGGAATACTACCGCATTTTTACAACATTGCAAGCGATAGATTAAGCTATCGCTACAATTAATATCAACATAAATAAACTTGATTAATTAGTGAGCAAGAATTTTTAAAACGTCTTCCAACTCACTAATAATAGCCTGAATGGCCTTAGGATCAGCAGTAGTCTCTTCCGCTTCCAGTTGCTGACGTGCTCCACCGATAGTAAAGCCCTGATCATATAAAAGCTCACGGATTTCACGAATAACCAACACATCATCACGCTGGTAATAACGTCTATTTCCACGCCTTTTAACCGGCTTTAACTGAGGGAACTCCTGTTCCCAATAGCGCAGCACATGGGGCTTTACCAAACAAAGCTCACTCACTTCGCCGATAGTAAAATAACGCTTATCGGGAATCGGTAAGAGTTCGTTATTGTTGCTTGCTTCCAGCATAGGCCTCTACTCGAGCTTTAAGTTTTTGTCCAGGTCGAAAAGTCACTACCCTACGCGCACTGATAGGGATCTCTTCGCCCGTCTTAGGATTACGTCCAGGACGCTGCTTTTTATCACGCAAATCAAAATTACCAAAGCCTGATAATTTAACCTGACGATTATTAGCCAGAGAATCTCGAATTTCTTCGTAAAATCCTTCAACCATTTCTTTTGCTTCACGTTTATTAAGGCCTAAATCCTCAAATAGTCGTTCAGCCATATCTGCTTTTGTTAATGCCATTACTAGTCCCTCAAAACTGCATCCAGCTTTTCTGTTAACGCTGAAATAATCCTTTCTAACGTTTTGGTTATTTCGGTATCTTTAAATGTTCGATCTGAGCGCTGCAAGGTAAATCCAATTGCCACACTCTTGTAACCGGGCTCAATTCCCTTACCACGATAAATATCGAATATTACAATACTGTTTAGCCAATTTTTAGCCGTTTGTCCAATTAAATCAACAATTTGCGAAGAAGTCACGCTTTCTTTTACTAAAATTGCCAAATCGCGACGGATTACAGGGAATTTAGATAAAGGACTGAATTTAGGCAGTTTTCTTGCTAGAACCTTCTTAAGTTCTAGTTCAAAGACGTAAACAGGCTCATCCAGGTCAAATTCTTTTTGAGTTTTAGGATGTACTTTTCCAATAAAGCCACATGGATGACCATTTCTGGAAATTTCTGCTGTTTGTCCAGGGTGAAGGCCTTCACGCTGCGCTGCAACATAAGTAAACTGGTCATCAGCTGCTGTTAACTGCAAAACTGAATCCAGATCCCCTTTTAAATCATAAAAATCGACCTGTTGATTATTCGCTTCCCAGTTTTCATTGATTCTTCGACCTGAAATAGCACCGGCAATAACTGGTGTCTGCACCAGCCCATCATCAGAAGGAACAAACTTCAAACCCGTTTCAAAAATACGAACCTGATCGTGTTGGCGTTTCTGGTTGTAGCCAACCACTTTCAGCAAACCAGGCCACAATGAGCTTCTCATTACACCCAACTCTGACGAAATAGGATTCAATAACGGCAATGGCTCAATATCTGGGTCAATTAACTGCTGTGACTCTTTATCAATAAATGAATAGGTGATCGCTTCCTGATAGCCTCTGTCAGCCAGAGCCTGACCAACTCTCAGTTTTTGTAGTCTGTTTTCCGGCTGGCGAACCATCGACATTTCGCCAAAAGGTTTACGGCTGGGTACATTGTTATAACCGTAGATACGAACTAACTCTTCAATCAGATCCGCTTCAATCGCAATATCAAAGCGCCGACTTGGTACATCAACTAACCAACCTTCTTCATTGGCGGTCAGCGTCATTCCCAATCGGGTTAAAATATCTTCAACCTGACTATCTTCCATCTTGATGCCAAGTAATCTTTCTATTCTCGCTCGTCTTAGGTTAACACTAATCGGCTTTGCCAAATGCTCCTGACTAACCTGATCAACTACAGGTCCAGCTTCACCACCAACGATTTCCATCAGTAACTCACTGGCGCGTTCCAGCGTATCGACACACAGGTTGTAATCAACGCCGCGCTCAAAACGATGGGATGCATCAGTATGAAGCCCGTAACTTCTTGCTTTACCGGCAATTTTAATTGGATCCCAGTGAGCAACTTCCAGTAAAAGATCTTTAGTCTGCTCATTAATTCCTGAAAACTTGCCTCCCATGATGCCAGCAATAGACAAAGACTTTTCATCATCAGCAACCACTAGTGTGTCTTCTTTTAATGCAATTTCCTGCTCGTCTAACAAAACAAGCTTTTCACCTTTATGGGCATAACGAACTTCAATCGAACCTTTAACATTTTCTAAATCAAAAGCATGCATTGGATGACCTAACTCCAACATTACATAATTGGTCACATCAACCACCGGATCGATACTACGAATATCAGATGCTAACAGTCGAGCCTTCATCCATTCTGGTGTTTTTGCTGAAAGATCAATATCTTTGATAACCCTTGCGGCAAATCGCGGATTGGCTTCTGGTGCACTAAGTTTAACTGCTACTTTATCTTCAATAGTAACCTTAACCGGTGTAATCGCCTGTTGTTTGACTTCTGTTTGAGTTAACACGCCAACTTCACTGGCAACACCTTTAACTCCAAGACAGTCACCACGATTTGGCGTTAAATCAATGTCAATGGCATTATCTTTAAGGCCAAGAAAATCAACCAGCTGAGTACCAATTGAGGCTTCAGCAGGCAATTCCATTATGCCGTCGCTTTCATCAGAGATTTCCAATTCTTTACCTGAACACAGCATTCCAAAGGAATGTACGCCACGTAATTTGGCTTTTTTGATCTTAAAGTCACCGGGCAAAGTACAGCCAATGGTCGCTACAGCGACCTTAATACCTTCACGGGCATTGGGAGCGCCACAGATAATCTGTAAGTTCTCAGCGGCGCCTACATTAACGCTACACACCTGTAACTTGTCAGCTTCCGGATGTCTTGAGCAAGATGCAATTTCTCCAACCAGAACCCCTTCAAGTTCTGCTCCCATCACTTCAACACCATCAACTTCCAGACCAGCCATGGTTAAAGTAGCAATTAACTCATCGGTTGAAATATCAGGGTTTACCCAGGTTCTTAACCAATTTTCACTAATTTTCATTATTTATTTATCCAAATCATCTTCTGGCAAAACATGGTTTTACCGAATACATTAAATCGTTATGAGCATATTTTTTTGCGTCAAAATATAAATAGGCAGCAAACTGCTATTCGCAACTAATTAAACTGTCTCAGGAATCGCAAATCATTGTCAAAAAACAGGCGTAAGTCATTAACCCCGTAGCGCAGCATTGTCATTCGTTCAACGCCCATTCCAAACGCGTATCCGGTGTATTCTTCACTATCAATTCCAACCGACTCAAGTACGTTCGGATGAACCATACCGGAACCAAGAATTTCTAACCAGCCGGTATGACTACATACTCGGCACCCTTTTCCTGAGCACATAACACACTCAATATCAACTTCGGCTGAAGGTTCGGTAAAGGGAAAATAAGAAGGTCTGAAGCGTACTGCCAGATTGTTATTTTCAAAGAAGTGCTTAAGAAATTCGTCTAAAACTCCCTTCAGATCGGCAAAAGAAGTAGTTTTATCAACTAGTAAGCCTTCTACCTGATGAAACATCGGGGTGTGAGTCAAGTCCGAATCACAACGATAAACTCTTCCCGGCGCAATGATTTTAACCGGTGGTTGCTTTTTCTCCATCGTTCTAATCTGAACTGGTGAGGTATGAGTTCTTAGTAGATCACCATTACCAAAATAAAAAGTATCATGCATTGCTCTGGCGGGATGGTGTCCCGGAATATTCAATGCTTCAAAATTATGGTAGTCATCTTCAACTTCCGGGCCTTCTTCAACCCCAAAGCCGATTTGTGCAAAGTAGCTGACTATTCGCTCCAATGTGCGGTTAACCGGGTGTAAACCACCCATCCGGCTATCTCGTCCGGATAAAGTAACGTCAATCGATTCATTGGCGAGTTGCTGAGCAATAGATGCCTGTTCAAATACAGATTTTTGCTGATCTAGCTCCGCCTGAATGGCTTGTTTCGCTTTATTAATAGCAGCGCCTTGAATGGGTCTTTGTTCTGCTGGAAGCTTGCCGAGAGACTTCAACTGCTGAGTTAGTTCACTTTTCTTTCCTAAAAACTCTACTTTGACCTGCTCAAGATCTTGAAGGTTAGTTGCGTTAGACGCTGCTTCAATCCCGCGTTTGAGAAGTTCATCAATCATGTTAGACATTCAATATTCCAATTACAGTGGATAAATTTATGAGATTATTCTGTTCTTTCAGAGGACAAACTTATTATTTTGTCTGTCCAAAAATAGTATTCAAATTTACCAATAAGCGGTTTAAATTAATTCCGCATGGCAAAGAAAAAGGGAAGAGCCTTAATGAGCCCTTCCCTTTTAAATACCGTTTTAACGAATTACCCGGGCAATGCCGGATAACTCCCTAATTCAGTTGGTGCTTAAGCAAGAGCAGCTTTTGCTTTTTCAACCAGTGCAGCAAATGCCGCCTTGTCGAAAACAGCAATATCAGCCAAAATCTTACGGTCAATCGCAATAGATGCTTTCTTTAATCCATTGATAAATTTACTGTAAGACATTCCGCTCACACGAGCTTCAGCGTTAATACGTTGGATCCATAGTGCACGGAACTGACGTTTGCGCTGACGACGATCGCGATAAGCATATTGACCAGCTTTGGTTACTGCTTGTGCTGCAACGCGATAAA
>CBDUHU010000304.1:0-5177 GCA_965366725.1 uncultured Kangiellaceae bacterium | reverse complement strand
TGATTAAAAATTCTCTTAGCTGCATCCTTTCCTTCTGTATGATCTTGTAATACGGTTAATGCTGTTGATACTAATTGGTAGGGTAACTTAAAAAAATCATCTGGTGCCAATAATTCTTTGGCTATTCTGATCCCCTCATCAGTATTTCTTAATAAATTCAGCGCCTTTGAGGTAATTTCCTTTGGGAGTTTAAGAAATTCTTTTCTTAGCATAATTTTTCTGGCTGCAATAACGCCTTGATCATTATTCTTGGATACATTTAAAGCAGTGGAAATTATTTGATGCGGTAACTCGCTAAAATCATTGCGTAGTAGAATCTGTTTTGCTGCTTGCTGGCCCTTTTTCTCATTTTTTAGTAAATTTAATACTGTTGATATGATTGAGCTGGGCATAGAAAGAAGATTATCATCTTCCATTATATTATCATTCGCGATACGCCTTGCAACGGCTAATCCTAACGAATTGGTTTTTAACAGGATTAATGCGGTAACAACACTGGTTTCAGGTATTTTAGATAAATCATCTTGCTGTAATATTTTTCTGGCTGCTCTTGAGTGCTTTTTAAATGGACCATCGCTAAAGATGCAATTGGGCCGGCAAAGTACTCAAAACCATCCAATGATAGAATATAAGTGTAGAGCTGGTTTTTATATTTTTCTGGTAGATGTTTTTTGATAATATATAACAGCATTGCATAATTTAGCAAGCCGTGATCATAACTGACTATATCCAGTAGTTGAGTAAATTCCGTATCAGAAATTTCTGCCGGGTTGGTTAAGTTTCGCCATATCCAGAGCATTAGTGCACCAGATTTATCACTGAACTCAGATAGTTTTTCAAATAGAATTTCAATATCATATTCATCAACATCTAATGCTGATGAGTCGGCGTAAATAATTCCGTTTTCAGCAAGAACATCATGAATAAAGTTGATTCTATTTAATTCAATACCCGACTTTGTGGTCAGAGAGGATTTATGAATAAAATAGTCTAGCTGTTCCGGATAAGTTTTATTGCGAAGAATACGTTGAGCAATTGTTGGGTTGTCTCCGAGCAAGCTTGCCATTTCGAGAAAGCAGGGTTCATTAAACATGAAAAAGCCCAGCCGAGGATCGGCATAGATCTGAGCGATAAGATAAAGTGCTTTTCCCAGACCGCGAGTTTTTTCATTATCTTCAAGTTCTAATAATAATTTGCGAATAATCAGTCTGAACTCTGCCTCAACACCATCGGCAAGTATCTCATTTTTATCGTCAACCTGTTTCTCATATAAATAGGTAATAACAAACAATACAACAGAGATAGATACTTTATCTAACAAATATTTTTCCTTGACGAGGTTGTCGACAATACTACTTAATGGAGCCAAACGCTTAAATTCTTTCTGATTTAGAAAATGGTCAAGAATTTTTCTGTTCTCAGAGGATTGTAATTCAATATAATTTGAGTCATAAACATACTGAGAGTAGGCTGAACTTTTTCTTCTATCACCAATGATAATCAATACATTGCGTTGTTCGTTTAGCCAGGAAAATAACTTCTTGCCATTATTAGATGGTCTGTTTCGATACCAGTCATCAATAAATATCAGATGCTTTTGAGAGGGCATATTGCTGATTCGAGCAGCATCAAAATCGAGGAATAGATCAATATCTTCTACCCACCAATTAACCAAACCTTTAGATTCAGTCACATTTTTAATTGCAATATGCCGTAACAGGGTCGACTTCCCACAGCCGCCACTACCATAAACAACCGCTGCTACTCTGGCATTGAGTATTGGTTTATCAAATAGATTGTCAACTTGTTGGACAATTGCGTTAGTACAACTTCTTGGTGCATCCAGGTTATGGAGTATTCCCCTCCATTGTTCGTCTTCAGCTTTACGTCCACTATAAAATCGGAAACTATTAACCTGTGTTCGCCGACCTTCAAACTCAGGTTGAGTTAAATGGTCAATAAAATCCTGATCGATTAAGGTTATGCCTGACTTGGGTAAGCCTTCACAATGTAGTCTGGTTAATCTTGGGTGTAGCTGGATGGCTTCCTTAATATCATCGATAAACCAGATTTTGATAACCTTGTTCTTTTCTTCGGAAAGTTTATTTACGAATTCCTGTAAGTCGTTATCCAGCTTAAATGTTGAGGCATAAATAAATTTGTCAAATGAGTGTTTTAAAATTGCACTATCGAATTCAGCCAGAATTTCTTCTTTTATAACCGTTCTTTGTCTTTTTGCCTGACTGGCTGAAAATTTGGGAGGATCAGATTTGAATTTAGATTGAATAACAACTTTTTGGGCATTATTCAGATAATCGACCGCTACAATATCGACTCCCCACTGTTTCTGTCCACGACGACCGTATTTTTGTGCATCATGGTCGTTGTATTTTTCTTTGGCAATGTTGCAGCACATGGTTTCAAAGTCTGCATCGTTATGTGGAAGTATATAAACCGGCTCCAATCTGCTATTCCTTATTCGATTGATTATATTCTTATGTTGAACAATATTACTTATCGGGGAATTCTAACTAATGAGTGGATATGAATTTTATAAAAACTAATTTTTGTTAGAAATTCATATTTTAGAATAATTAGTTATTTCCTCAAGATAGTATACCCAAAATATCATCGGTTTCGTAGACAAATAAGTTAATCTAGCATTCTCTGCGAAATTCTTCGAAGTGATAGCAGGTTATGTTGCTAGTGATTGACAAGAGTAATTTCGGGCTCAGAAATGAAATAAGAATATAGCTGAATGAGCTACAGTTCAAAAATTCTCATCTTAATAAGCTGTTTTTATTTCATGTTGAGATTAATGGTAGTATTTAACTTGTTTTTTCCCCATTGATAGCTAGCATATTGTCAGGAGGCGCGAATTTATCAAGATCAAAGATAGATCGCTAATTCTGTTGCTGATAAAGCCAAAATAAAAATCATAGCTTAGTGCGATAGACCATAAAATTGTTATACAAATTGTATCGAGATGGTAGATTATGAAACTAAAGCAGGATTGTTCGATAGCCAGAGAACTTTCATTAATTGAAAGTAACTGCAAAGAAGTTGTTGAGTTAGGCCGGATCATGGAAGCCAGTCAAGCTGGTCATAGATATCCAGTGGATCACCTGTTTT
Organism: uncultured Kangiellaceae bacterium; assembly: GCA_965366725.1. GTDB lineage: Bacteria > Pseudomonadota > Gammaproteobacteria > Enterobacterales > Kangiellaceae > Aliikangiella. The sequence goes on along the minus strand of CBDUHU010000304.1, from coordinate 2,045 downwards.
CCAGTGTCATCAAGCTGACGGTTAACAACAGTACTGGCTTTATCGGCTTAGTGATTGCCGAAAATATGCACTGTGCCCGTTCTTTGTTAAGAACTCAAATTGAGATTTTTGTCCGCCTTTCGGCGATGTGGCTGACTAGTGACCCTCAGAATTTTGCCCAACAGGTTATTGATGGAACCCGTGTTGAGCGGATTACCACTCCTGCAAACGAATTAATGTCAGATCGTTATCTAATTGCCCGTCTTTCATATCGTTATCCCTGGCTAAGTGGTGTCTATCGGGAACTATGTGCACTTCTGCCGGGCACCAGTCATGGTGGATTAATTGATGACCAGGAAAGACCCGTTGCCTCAAATGATGCTATCTATCATGAAGATTCATGGCTTCAACTGGTGGAGTATTTTAATCATGTTTTAGAGGGGTTTAACTATCACATAAGCTGCTGGGTTGCGAGTAAAGAGTCAGGTGAGATAGGTGGAGGGGAATATATGGAAAATATTGTCCAACCTGTGCGTTCTGGAACGACCGCAACTGGTTAAACGAGTGATAGTTTTTGCTTGTTGATAAAAAGATTCTCGACAATGACGCCCTTATATTGAGGGTAATGAGAGTTTCATCAGTATATCTGTTTGTGAACTACTTCCTAATACAAAGTGATGTTTTCCAAAAGCTGTCAGGCCGTTATTCTGATAAAAACTGATCGCCCGATGGTTATCTTCCCAGACACCTAACCACAGGTAATGATATTGTTTTTGTTGTGCAATAGAGATCGCCTTATCGAACAATAGCTGACCAAGTTTTTTATTTTGAAAATTTGCTAAGACGTATATTCTTTCTATTTCGAGAGTGTCGGGATGTCCGCTTTCGGTTTGAGCTGCTTCCTCATTAAGTTTTAAATAAGCGACAGGCTGGTCTTTGACAAGGAACCAATAAAAGGTTGATGCAGTGTTATTTAGTTCGGTCAGCAACCTGTCTCGAGTTAAGCTGGTCTTGATATAGGTTTCAACATCTTCAGTAAGATTGTATTGAGCAAAAGACTCTCTAAAAGTCCGCGCAGCCAGATGTTGTAATCTGTCAACATCTGACGCACTAACTTGTTCGAGTTGATTTTCCACGATCACTTGTCTTTAACTTTTGATTTTCTGACTGTTTTGGCTGGTTGTTTCTTATTGGCATCTTGTTGCACTTCTTCAACCACCGGAATTGGTTTAGTCAATGTTGGTAGAGAGTCGTCAAAACAACTTAGATCAGAATATGACTCACCCGGCTCTAGAACTCCCTGCAGGCTCAATGCCATTGACCCAGTAAAGTGCTGCGCTTGTTCAAGAGATACTGATTCATCAATTGAAATAGTGTGGTCAAATGAAGTTTCTTCCTGAATTTCAACAAGTGCTGGCACGGCTTCAGAGAAAAGCGTTTCCATTTTTCCAATCAGCTTGGCAAAGTCAATTGAGGCACCTTCAGGATCATCCAGTATTGCATGCCTGAAGTGAGCAACTTCGGCCCGTAATATTAGCGACTCAGGGGCAAGTTTTCCCAATGAAAGTAAATGATGGAAGAGTTGGTATATATCAGGCCCTTCTTCATCTGATAGCAGTGCGCTACGGATATCATCTAACGAATTATCAATCGCCGCAGATGCGAGCATGTCTTCTGGCTTTACCGGGGTAACAAATGACATCTTTTTATCCTTTAATTTCTTGCGAAGTCTGGCTGCCTCTTTGATTAATTTTAGCATTTGACAAGCTTTCTTTTTCAGCGCTTTTTCATCTTTAGTACGAGCATTCTTCTTTTTAATTTTTTCTAGTTCTTCAATGGTTTTTTCAGCGAGGGCTGCATGGTAACTTTTAGACTTTTTTAGTTTTCCGGATAACGCATCTTTTGCTTTGGTTTTCTTCCATTTTTTCCGTATTTCATCTAGTTTCCTAAAAGTATCTCCCATTTTCCCTTTATCTTTGAGTAGCTTTTTTAATGTTTGGCGCTTTGAAAGACCAACTATCGGTGAAAGGCAATCTGCAAGACACCATAGATAACCGGTTGTATCC
>CBDUHU010000303.1:0-5181 GCA_965366725.1 uncultured Kangiellaceae bacterium | reverse complement strand
CTTTTTGGTTTAAATTTCATCACTCTGCTCTCGTTAAATTAGGTAAAAATGTCGATTAGTCGAGATAATTTAATCAAAGTAAATGAAATTAACAATCAACCTAATATCTCATATTGATATATATGGCGGTTAATTGGCAGTTTATAACAACTTCCTTAAGTGACAGTTTCTCTAAACCTCCTTATAATCCATATAAAATTATTGCTAATAATACCCTGCTATTTTGACGATTAAGCCAAAGGTGAAACTATCAAACAATTACGACAAAAAGTAATACTATGGCTTGGCCTTATTTTTATAGGTTGCTTATTAACATTACTTATTTATCACCGAGAAGCATACAGACTCTATAAAGTAGTCTCATTGTTCAATGCAGAGAACATTGTCAACAATTTTACTCATATGAGTGACTTTTTCCCTTTTGCGCTGATACGTAAAGGAGAAGAAAATTTTCATTTTATTGAAACTCCCAGCCCAATAATTAATCAATTTGAATATCGCAATAAAGACTATCTTGTTTCTGATATTCTTAGACAGACAGAAACCACTGGATTTATTGTGGTAAAAGACGACACCATCGTGTATGAAAAATATCCAAAAGGACACTCAAAAGATGACCTTCATATTTCATGGTCAGTCAACAAATCCTTTGTTTCAGCACTTATTGGGATCGCATTAGATGAATCACTAATCAATAGCTTGTCAGATCCAATATCTGATTATGTGCCAGAACTGAAAGGCACCGGGTATGACGGTGTGCCGATTGAACATATTTTGCAAATGAGTTCAGGGGTGGCATTTAACGAAGACTACCGTGACTTTTTCTCCGATATTAACCGCATGGGCCGGGTTGTTGCGCTTGGTCATTCAATTAATCAATTTGCAGCCAGTCTAAAATCAGAAAAGCAATCGGGAACTTTTCAGCATTATGTCAGTATGGATACTCAGGTATTGGGAATGCTTATTAAGAGTGTTACTAACACAACCCCGGCGAAATACCTGGAAGAAAAAATCTGGAAAAGACTTGGTATGCGTTCCAATGCTACCTGGCTTACCGATGATCAAGGAATGGAGTTAGCTTTTGGAACCTTGAACGTAACTCTTAGAGATTATGCCCGTTTCGGTATACTTTATCGAGACTTTGGCCGTTGGCAAGATGAGCAGATTGTTCCACAACAGTGGATTACGGATTCAATAAAGCCTGCAGCGACAAATAGTTCAGCGTTAGATAAACAAAGTGAACAATTTGGTTACGGCTACCAGTGGTGGCTACCACCACATTCTCAAGGTGATTATCTTGCTCGCGGTGTTTATGGACAATATATCTATATTAATCCCGAGCATGGAGTAGTAATTGTCAAAACATCAGCAGACCCAGACTGGCGTGAAGGATCGCAGGAAAATTTTATTACGGTTAAAATGTTTCAGGCAATCAGCCAGCACCTAAATAAAGCCAGCCTGTCATTATCGGCTATTTCAAACCAATAATTTATCAAACAGTTATCTGCCAAACTATGCAAAAATCAATTAGTTTTTACTTGAAAAAACCAAAATACTGGCTGGGGTTAATTCTTTTTCAATTGATCCGTCTTATTGGTAATTTGCCTTTGTCTATACAAGTCTGGCTTGGCCGGTTACTAGGTAAAATGATGCACCTGCTGGCCTCAAGACGAAGGTTGATTGCTCAGATTAACCTGAAACTTTGTTTCCCTGAAATGTCTGAAAAACAGAGAGCTTTACTGCTTAAAGAAAATTTTGCTTTAACTGGACTGGCACTTGTGGAAACTGCTGCCTGTTGGTTTAGTTCCCTAAACTCTCGTCATGCGAGAACGACATTAACCGGCGAGCACCACCTTAAAAAAGCACTAGCTAAAAATAAGGGTGTTATTTTACTTAGCTTTCATTTGACAAGTCTTGAAACTGGTGGATGTTTATTAGGGAGAAACTATCCAATCACTGCAATGTATAAACCCAATAAGAACCAGCTAATAGAAGACTTTATGTGCACAGGACGGCAACGCCATATCAAGGCTGTTTTGCAACAAAATGATGTCCGAGGAACAATTAAAGCTCTCAGAAAAAATGAAATTGTCTGGTATGCAACCGATCAGAATTACGGCACAAAATCTTCTGTATTTGTACCATTTTTCGGTATTCAGGCAGCAACAATCACTGCAACAACAAAGTTTGCCAAACTTACCGGAGCCACGGTTATACCATTTACTCAAGCTCGCTCTGCTGATGGGAAACACTTTGAACTAACATTGCACCCTGAGTTAGACAATTTTCCGTCGACATCCGAAGCAGAAGATGCTGCAAGAATTAACCTTTTTCTTGAAAATTATTTGCGCCAACAACCCGCTGATTATATGTGGCTGCATCAACGCTTTAGAACTCGTCCGGCAAACGAAAAAAGACTTTATCCTAAACGTGGCTAAATTAACACTGGCTACTTACCATCACAAGTAACCAGAATTTATTCAACTCTGGTTACCATTACAGCAGCTCTCTGCCCAATGGGAACTCCGGGGTTCGGAAACACCACAGCTTCACTCTGATAAGCGACACGGTAGTTATAATCAATATCCTCAGCAATTAGAGAGCCCTGAGGAAATTGCGTGAAATTTTCAACGTCATCAGCAACATAGAACTTGAATTCATCACTATGGCGTATAATTTCTCCGACAACCTTATATTCAATCAGGTGTTCACTGCGATATTCACTAATTTCTTCATCAGCGATCAGGCTTTCCAGACAACTGATAGCTAACTTAAAATCATCCGAGTTATTTTCCCCAAAAGGTCTAACTTTACCCAGCTCAAGGGTATAGGCTTCAGCATTATGTCGTTCAACACTAAAATAGGAAAAAGTCGTCGATGGTTTGTTATGTTGCAATACCGCTTCAATCCCCATTCCAAGCAACAGCTTTTTAGATGCTTCACTAATTGCAGAATTACTATATGGTCTAATTGCAAAAGTTTTATGAAATGAAGGTTTTATCGCAGTGTGTAAATCCAGATGAGTTTTCTGGCTAGTTGGCCGCGCATTAAAAAATTCAGACGTCAGCTGCTCTAATTTTTCAGCACGCTCCAATTCATATTGGTTTTTAGTATTTAGCTCATAGTGATTATAACCACCACAAAATAAACGGTTCATATTAATCGATACAAACCGGTCACCGCACTTCATTGATTCCGGATTTCCCAAAATAAATAAAATATTTACTTTAGGTTGAATATCTCCCTTAACAATCTGATAGATTAACCGGGAAACAATTTCAATAGGCGCGGTTTCATTACCATGTATTCCACATGAAATCACTAAATCCCGAGTTGATTCAGTCGCCGGTCTTATTTCAAGTACACCGGTATCACGAACTCTCAATCCAACTGAGTTAGGCAATAAGCTCCAGTTGTCATTGGTTACAATTTGTTCATCTTTTGATAGAATGATAAATCCATCTTCAACTTCCAGATAATGTAGCACTTTGTCGCCTTCTAAAAATTATAATGTAAATTAGTTTAAGTTAACTAGTAATTGCGGGTCCAATCTTGTTTGAAACCAGTTGAGCCGCCAGTCTAAATGAGGCCCTGTTGCTCTTCCGGTTGCACCAATAGTTGCTATTTGCTGACCCTGTGTAACTTTCTGACCGAGTTTAACTTTAATTGAGTTAAGATGAATGTAGGTTGAACTAATCCCGAAACCATGGTCAATAATTAAAGTTGCACCCGAATAAAACATATCCGAGTGGGCCAGAGTGACTATTCCATCCGCAGGAGCGATAACTTCACTGCCAACTTTGTTCGCAATATCCAGGCCGAAATGAGGCCTCTTAGGTTTTCCGTTGAGAATACGTTGGCTACCATAAACACCAGAAACTCGCCCCTGAGCCGGCATAATAAAATTGCTGGTAAAATAATTAAGAGAGGACTCATTATCCCGTGCATGATAAACCATCGCGCCCTCTTTCTTTATTCGTGCAAGTACTTCCGGTGAACGTGGAGATACTTTTGATGGTGGTAAACCGTTAACCCGCTCAATCTTCCACTTGCGTTGACCAATTGAAATAGGGACTTTTTTGGTTGTACCATCTGAGACCAATGTAATTATGGCTTCCTCTGGGGAATCTCTTCCGACACCGAAAACCACAATCCCTTTATCAGTCTGGATAAGCTTTCTATCATCAAAATAAACTTCTGCTTTACCCGTGACACGAGCAAGGATCATACTACCCTGTTGAGGAGAACTGGTTAATATTTCAATACTGACAGCATTAGCTAAACCGGAAAACCAGGCAACAGAAAATATTAACAGTAAACGAATGATTATCATCCAATTAATCCTCAACAAACGATATCTATAAAAAGCAGCTCACAGAGTTACAATAGCTCGGCAACTGATAATCTGACAGGTTAACTATTCGCACGTCTCTCAATAAATTCCAATGCCTGATCAATTCTGGCAATAGCCCGGTCTTTACCCACCCATTTTAAAGTGATATCCAGACTGGGTGACATACCACAACCAGTGACAGCTACTCTTAATGGCATACCCACCTTACCCATTCCAACGTTTAACTCTTCAGCTGTCTGGTTAATTGTGTCAGTAAGCGAATCAGCGCTCCATTGAGTCAATCCTGATAATTTTTCTCTCACAGTTTTCAATGGCTCAGCAGCAACAGGTCTTAGATGTTTCTTAGCCGCTTTTTCTTCAAAATTATCAAAATCACTATAGTATGGTCTGATCACTTCAACCAGAGCAGTAAGTGTATTAACTCTATCGGAAAATTCAGCAATTAATTCTGCTATATCAGGTCCGTTGGTCAAAGATAGCTCAGCATTATCAAGATGCCAGTCTAAGTGCTTTAAAACATCCTGAGTTGGCAGACTTTTTATATATTGCTGATTTAACCAGTTTAACTTCTGAGTGTTAAAAGCAGAAGGTGCTTTATTAATATCATTGATATCAAATAGTTCTATCATTTGTTCGATTGAGAAAACTTCCTGATCGCCATGTGACCAACCAAGTCTTACCAGATAATTTAATACCGCCTGAGGTAAATATCCATCGTCGCGGTATTGCATAACACTAACCGCACCATGACGTTTAGAAAGCTTCTTGCCATCATCACCTAAAATCATTGGTACATGCCCATACTCAGGAATAGGAGCACCTAATGC
>CBDUHU010000302.1:0-5187 GCA_965366725.1 uncultured Kangiellaceae bacterium | reverse complement strand
ACTGTTGGAGTTGGTTGGTGTAATCAACCGTATTATCGTCGCTTTGAACGGCTCTGGGAGAAGAAGGGTCACCAACTAACCGAATTGTCTTTCTCGGAATAGGTAAGCCTATACCAACTTCAGGGCATAAGGGAGTGAATTCAAAGAGTTTTGCAAGCTCGTTGGTACAAAATTTGTTGTTTCTATGTCCACCATCAAACCTTACATTGGCACCTAAAAGACACTGACTGATTCCGATATGTATCATTTTTTCGTTCCCCGCTGGTTGACTTATACAGAGTGTTAATAATATATACGTCGCAAAGGGGCTACTGGATCAGCAGGTAGAAAATAAGTTTGATTAAAGTGAGTAGAATATTTCAGTAGATTGTTTTTATGTCAATCATACCAATAGAAAGGTACTTAGCCGATAGTACCCAATAGACTTCTGGTTAAAACTCACTATTTAACCGAATATTGATGCTTATAGAACTTCCCGGTTACCTGATACTTTAAGGTGATGTCAGCTATCTCACTTTTTGTTACTGCTATTGATTACGATAAACAACAAAATCAAGAATTTGCTTCATATCACGCTTTGCGTCTCCCAGATAGTTGAGTGATTCGTGCGCAGAGTAATAATGTTCAAAGAGTTTTTGTTGGGCTGCTTCTACTCCTAGACAGCTGACAAAAGTAGCTTTGTTCAGGGCATTGTCCTGTTTTACTGGTTTTCCCAGCTTTTGACTATCACCCTGATGATCGAGCAAATCATCTTTAATCTGAAATGCCAGGCCAAGGTGTTTGGAAAATTGTTTCAGGTGCTCTTTTTCTATATCGTGTTCGCCAACCAATATTGCTGGAAGTAGCAATGCCGCTTCTATTGCTAGCCCGGTTTTCAGATAACTGATTTTTTCAAGTTGGGTGACATCAATCGCTAAGTTGGTAGATTTTAAATCCATCAACTGTCCCTGACAGATAGATTGGGTAGTGCTTGATGAATAGGCGAGTGATTGCAAGACATGTTCTGCTTTAAAAGTATGCAATTGAGTCTGAACTTCAACCGCTCGCATCATCATAAATACAGCACTTAATTCTGCGGTTGCTTCGCTATTATATTTTTTATGCAGTGTTGCTTGTCCGCGGCGTAAATCTGCATCATCCTGTGATGGTTTGTCGTCGAATATAATTGAGGCGGTGTGCATATATTCCAGTAGTTGTAATAGTGGTTTTATTTGTGCTGGTTCAAGTTTATATTTATCAACAGAAATGATATACGCTAAAATCGATCGCAAGCGCTTTCCGCCTGCTTGCAAACTGTAATTTGCTGCATCTAAAAGGGTATTGTCTGCCTGTTTCAGTTGAGGCTTTATAGGAAGACATTGCTCAACAAATGACTTGATTGTTTGAGTTCTTTGTTTAAATGTCTGTTGGATAACTTTTTGCTTATCAAAATGATTTGAAACCTCCCGACTCACCAGCTTATCAAACCAGGCTATATCATTGGGGGATTCAACCAGTGTATTGATCAATTGGTCAAATTCAATATTTCCGCTATTAAGAATTGTCTGGCGTAGTTGGGTGTAGGTTTTTATGCCAACTGAATTGCGCAGGCTCTTATGAGCATTGATACTTCGTTCCAGTATTAATTTCTTGCTTTCTGTATCATTGGCATAAACCGTGTCGGTCAGATAGTGAACAACAGCCCAATAGATACTGTATGGATTTGATAGTTGATTCTGTGCTGAGGAAGATTGTTTGGATAAGTAATAAGTGTAAGGGGTGACATTGCCTTCATCCAGATCTTCAAATATGTCTTTTATATCATCATTGAACTGGTTATAAATTCCAAAGCAGAATGTGTGATAGTTGAACTCATCGTTTGATTTAATATCCAGTAAGCTTCGAGCGATTAGCCGACATCCGGCGGATTTTAGTATGATAGGCAAAAATAATTCTTCTGTTGTATAACTTTGTTGGTTCAACTTTCTTTGACGATCAATATCTTGAGCTTCAAAAAAGACATAGGCTTGCTCAAAAAATATTTGCGCACTTTTTTCATCCTGGTGAGTCCTGATATAGTCAAATGCCTGTGAAAGTTCCTGGTAAATAAAGCTCATTTTCGATTGGTTTTGCTGTGAAAATACCGGCATGTCGACTACTTTTCCGGCTATCAGACTTGCTCTTATTGCCTCGTTAAAAATGGCTTTTTCATAGGGGCTTAGTGCGTTGGCTGAATCTTGTAAATCATCGATAAAGGGATAGGTCAATCCGTAGCAATAACCAAGGCGTATTGCGTTATCTAAAGTATTTTTCTGATTACTATTTTCATCATTATCAGTGAGGTTCATAAAATGATGAAGAGTAACGCCTGCAATAATTTTGACCAGCTTTCGCATTCCATTAGTTTGATCGATTTCCTCTGGCATCTGTTGTTGTACTTCTGTTAGTTTCCCCATTAGCCAGAACAGGGTTGATTCAACTTTGTGTTTTCGCGCCAGCTTGAGTAATTTTTCTGCGCTGAATAGCTCCTCTTGCTCGACGCCTTTTTCTTTGTTAATAATATTCTTGTTAATCAAGCGGTATATTTTATTGACACTTGATTTGATTTTTCGCTGAATATTTGGCGTTTTCAAAGAGGCTCCCATATCCCGAATAAAGATATAGGTAATTGATTTAGTTAAATATTCTTTGAGCTTATGTTCTGCGGCTAGTCGTTTGAGGAAGGGGAGAGAGCTAGTTGAATCAGCAATAGTTTGTTCGGCTTCCAATTCTGAAAGATTGAATTTATTTGTCAACAAACCTGAGTTGCTCGATTGCCATTGACGATAATCTTTTGTCAGGTTAGTAAATAGTGTACCTTTTTCACGCAGCTGAGTGAGTTCTTGCAGGTACCATTTTGCCTGCTGTTCGGCTTTTTGATAACAACCAGAATCAACAAACTTTTCCGTGGTAGTGTTTTTTTCTAACTTTTCCAGAATTGCAGACAAATATTTTCTCCTTATCACCAAAATTGGGACTACTGATTTTAATTGAAGCAAGTCACATGCCATTGATAAAGGCCTGATTTAGCGTTTTTATAGGCCTGAAACTTCAATTGGTATCGTTGTTCAGACTAATTATTAGCAAATCCCGCCAATTATAGAGCGTTAACCCTTGATGATTAAAACGGACGACAGTTTACTTTATTCAGTAGTAAAGCGATAAAATATATTGTGAGTTCTTCATCAAATCTGTCGTTGCAACAGATCTGATGAATTTGGTGATAATAAGCTTAATTAGTTGGCTGGTCTTGAAAAATTTCTTCAATTGGTAAGTTAAATAATCTGGAAGCTTTAAAAGCTAAAGGTAAACTCGGGTCAAATTTTCCTGTTTCAATTGCGTTGATTGTCTGCCTTGATACTTCCAGAGCATTTGCCAGCTGAGCCTGAGTCAGGTTATTTTCTGCGCGTAGTACTTTTAGCCGGTTCTTCATCGGTATTTCCTCAAACCCATGAAAATTCCAGCAAGGTAGGTCAGTCCCATTAATATCACCAGGTATGATATTTCTGCATCGGAGCTAATAACATTACTGATATCCAGCTGAGAGTAACTTAATCCGCAGACCAGGCCGATACCCAGCGACATTGCCATCGCTTCAAGTTGAATTTTTTGCATCATTTCATCCTGCTCATTCAGGTGGCGTTTATAGGCGAGTATCATTCCAAAACCAATTGCTGTGTTAAGAATAATGACGAGTAGAGTTCCCAGAACATTGTGGTCCCAGATAAGTAGAGGGCCAAAAGTGGCCAATGCGGTGCTGGCTAACCAGGCGGCTGTCCAGTATCCCAAAACTAATGTTGTTTGATTGACCCGTTTTTTCCACTCATTAGCATCTTTGTTTATTTCATTCATATGTCTGTCCTCTTTGTCATTATGTAAAGCTTGCTTGACTTTTATTCTAATGAAAGCCTCTCGAAAGTCAAGTTTAATTTACATTATGTATGGTTTGTTTGATATTTATGAAGCTGCTAGGGCTTGGTGGTAGGTGACAGATGCTGGGGACGCATTGGGCTATGTGAAGAATGTGGAAGTGGCATATATACTTGATAAGAAGTTCATTAATGAGTTATGTGTTTTCTGGGGGATGTTAAGCATTTGAATAAGATTCAGAGTGATCAGTTTAGATTGTATTGTTGGATTGTGAATTAGCAAAGGCTAGCGCTTCATGTCGATAAAATTGCAAAATATCGACAGGTTATGGGGTCATGTCGATTGTATAAACATAACAAGAGATTATTGATAGATAATTGCATTCAAGTTATATACATCCTCTTCGATGTAGTCATTTATAATTAAATCACTCATTCAAATACAACTCCGCCATATCATCTAGTTTAGATTTAACTTCTCTCCAATTTGGCATCATTTGGGTAAGTAACCGCCAAAACCTTTCGCTATGGTTATGTTCAACGACATGACACAATTCATGCACTAATACATAATCAATACATTCTTTGGATGATTTTACTAAATGCGGATTGAGCATCAGGGTGCCTTTGGTTGAGCAACTACCCCATTGCTTTTTCATATTCATAATTCGATATGACGGTATTTTATTGAGCCAGTTTGCTTTTGGAAGCATGGCTTGCAGGCGTTCATCAAAAACTTGTTTCGCTCTTTGTGAGTACCAGTAATCTATTAAGGCTTTTATTTGTTTGGGCTGTTTATTTTTTTCTTTTGGTAAAGTTACAACTAATTTCCCCCTAATTAACTTCACGCTCCCAACTTCACCAGGCGCTACTATTACCTTCAGCATATAGCGACGACCAAGATAAAATTGAGTTTCTCCACTCACATATTGCCGCGGCATGACATATTCTTTCTGTGCTGAGAATTCTTGAATATTCTCCCAGATCCAACGGGCTCGCCTTAGCATTGCATCCTGTATGGAATTATCAGATGCATCATTGGGTACAGTTGCAACAACACGTTGATCGGGGTGCACTTTGATTAGCACTTTCCTAAGACTTGGTTTTGATTCACCAGGTTTGCTAGAACGCCTGATAATGTCATAGTTTATTAACTCATCCCCATAAACCAATACACCTTGCTCTTGAGTTGTTTTTCTAATTTCACTCATTGATGAAGCCTAACCACGAGAAAGACCAAGTCGTGTGATTTTCAGGACTTCTTCAAAATCGACGGTTACTCCGACTTTGTCCAGGTGCG
>CBDUHU010000301.1:0-5221 GCA_965366725.1 uncultured Kangiellaceae bacterium | reverse complement strand
TACGCTGCCCTTTGATTACCACCAGATCATCGATGCTTATGCCACTCAAAACTTCAGTTTCATCACCAACCACATAACCAACTTCCACTGCTCGCCGCACTGCCTTATTATTTTGGGCTAGATATAGATAATGTTGTCCGCGCTCCTCGATAACCGCAACAGTGGGTATAAGCAACGCATTTTCGCGCTTATTGGTGATCATTTTAATCTCAGTAAAATCTCCGGGACGTACACCTATAGGGTAGTTCTCTAACTTCACAGTTACTTTGATTGTCCCCGTGGATGGATCAACAATTGGACTAACTAACTCGACAACTCCAAATACCTTAGATTTGACACTATCAATGTTCAATTCAACCTCTTGCCCTCTGGCGACAAATCCAACTCTGTTAGCTGGTATATGCACACGCAGCAATAACGGTTTGATTGCCATGATTCGATATAACAAATTACCTACGCCAACATGCTCTCCAAGATCGACCTCTCGCCAAACAACTCGTCCATCAAACGGAGCGGAAATTCGGGTATAAGATAATGCCAATTGAGCCAGTTCCAATTCAGTTTGTGACGATTCATAAGCGTTTTTAGCAGTTTCCCACTCGTTAGAGGAAACCGCGCCAGCTTTTCTCATCTTATTCAATCGCTGGTACTCCCGTTCACTGGCTGATAATCTCTGTCGAGCCTGTTTAAGACGTAGCTGCTGATCGTCATCTTCCAGTAAAAGCAAAACATCTCCAACCTTTACATCGTCCCCCTCTTCACTCAAGAGTTCTCTAACAACTCCGGATGTTCTAGCATTGATTTTTGCGTCACTGCTCGGTTCAAGGGTTGAAGTGGTAACATAATAAGAAGCAGCCGTACCAGTTTTCGCCCTGGAAAGCTCAACAGGCGTTGTTTTAACACTCTTTTTTCCAGGCCTGCCAGCCTCAGACTTCGCCTTGGGTCGAGCACTGTCATTAGCGCTTTCACATCCCACCAGAACCAATAAACCAGCGATAATAAGCCAGCTCTTTAATTTTATATTTGTTTTAATAATCATGATCAGATAGCACTACTTAGTCACACAGAAACCACAAAACTGCACCGGCAATTTTTATACAGGTTGAATTATCCTGCAAGACAGAGCGAAATTCTTCCTTATTTACATAAACTTACATTTTATAAAACCTGTAGAATCCCCTTCAGGCGTTGTTAATACTCAATCGCAAGATTGGTAAGTTTTTCAGCCATACTCATTGCTTTTATTTTTTGACAATCTTTTTTACCCATTGTGGCAGTTAAAGCAAACTCAAATAATGCCTGTTGCATTTCTATCTCCCAGATAAGTAATGGTTCATCATTAAGAGAACTAGCTGTTATTTCATTATCTGTTTGTTGACTCGATACAAATTCCAGGTATGACTTAACCGTACTAATTGATAATTCACTGATTTCCCTTAAAAAGTGGCAATCCTTATCGTTAAAGGACTCAAACAGGCAATCAAGCCCAGAACAGGCATCAAGGGCCGGATAAACAGCAAAAATATCAAATTCTTGTGCGTTCGGAGTCACTTCCATTAATTTATCCAACTGTGCATCGGAATTGAATTTAACCGGCATTAAAGCCAGTTTTTGCCAGATAATATCCATCTGATTAGTCAATACCGAATAATTCCCATAACCTGCTGCAACAGAAAAGTATTGATAGTTCGGTAACATCCGCTGTACCAGGGAGGCAGCAAAGATTTGTTGTTGCCAATAATTAAGCGATTTAATGTCCAGTTTCATAAGTGTCCAAAATGCATTCTTTTATGACCGCCAACAATAGGCGCTCTGCACATCAGAAACAAGTGATTCTTTTACTGTATTCTATGCCAGACAACACTTAAACTAATCACAATAAAAACCAGTGAACAAAAATTAACCCAAGCAGATAGCGACTTATGCCAGTAGAATTCAACAGCCTCACTCCCGAACTGATACATCGACGTTCAATTGTGCATGATGCATGCCGTAAATATAACCACGCTCCCAGTAAAGGAAACTTAAAGCGAATACAGGGGTTATTGGGAATATATGGTGAGTCGCTGCGAATAGAACAAGGTTTTTATTGTGATTATGGCGATAAAATATTCATTGGTAATCGTGTATACATCAACATTAACTGTACCTTACTTGATGGCGGCAAGATCACTTTGGGGGATGATGTTCTGATCGGCCCAAACGTGCAAATATTGACTGTTAATCACCCGACAGATCCACAGCAAAGACTAACAAAAACAAGCTATATCAAGGATGTAACCATTGGCAATAACGTCTGGATAGGTGCCGGAGCGATAATACTGCCCGGTGTCACTATCGGTGATGGTGCGGTCATTGGCGCGGCATCACTAGTCAGTAAAGATGTCAAAAGTTATTGCCTTTATTTAGGAAATCCAGCCAGAATGGTTCGAAAGCTGAAATAGGCAATCACTGTTTAAGCGTGAACTAATTCAAATTTTACCGCAATATTCTCACTAATTATTAGTATTTAACACTATAATTAAAATGAATCATTGGTCGTCTATAAGCTGGTAAATTTATCTTTAGTTCTGAGTTTAGTAGGCGCTTAACAACTATTTAACACGAGTATATTGACTGCTAGATTCAAAATAGATATCAGTCAATATAATTGACTCTCTTGATGACGATAACAAAAAACACTGACAACGTGCCTGCTAACCCTGCTTCCCCTTCTCAGCCGGAAGTCTCAGGCACCAGCTGTGGTGACAAAATACAGACAAATATCATCGAAGATATACTTGCCAGGCTTTTTCCGTCTTCAGAACAAATAGCTCCGTCTGAGATAAATCCTCTGCAAGTGCAAAAAATGCAACTTAATAACTTGATCGACGAACAATTATCAGCACTCAACAATGGCCAGGCCCAACAAATTCAGTCGAGCCCGATCAAGTCACTATTTAATTATCATTCGTTAGAGTTGGATGAAGATAGAGTTAAAGCACTTAATCAACTCAGTAGTTTAGTCGATCATTTATTTGACTTTGTTGATCAAGATAAAAAATTGCATCAGGAAATAAAAGAGCAACTGGTTAAACTACGCCTGATATTTTTTAAGCTAGCAATCAATGAGCCTGATTTATTTACCCTACCCTCACATCCAGCAAGGCAATTGCTAAATCTATTAGCTAACACAGGGCTTCTCTGGAACCCAACTGATCCTCCAATGCAAATTATCTATTCACAAATTGATTTGACCATATCTGAGATATGCCGGAATGCATCAACAAGCCAGTTAGTGCCACTTTTTAATGCTGAAAAATCGCGATTTGAGCAATTTGTTAATGGATTAACCAAAAGAACCCAAATATTTGAAAAGCGAATAAAAGAAGCAGAAGAAGGTAAAGCAAAAGCAGAAGTCGCCCGACAATGGGCACTGGCCTCACTCAACAGCATCACCAATAAACAGAAGATCCCTGATTTTATTCAAAAAATGTTTCAACACGCATGGAAACACGTTTTGTTTCTGGAATATATAAAAAACCATAGCGATGAAGATTACAACCCTACAAGCAGCCCTGCTCTCTATACAGCTAAAGCTCTTTTAGTTAGTTTAAAACCAGTATTATCATCATTTGGATCTGGATCTAAAGCATCTAAATTTACTGTTTAGCCGAATTAATGATATTCATCAAAAAATATTATCCGAAGCTCAAACTAAGTTAACTTCGCAACCAGAAGAAGAAATACTCCGATTAAAACCAGCCGATATACAGTTTTCCGAATTACCAGTAAGTCTGGATGTTCAAACACAAACTCAAGTTACCATTGAAAAAAATATTGAAGATATGTCAATTGCTGAATGGGTAGAAACTGTGTTTGAAAAAATACCCGATATCAAGAATATTACCTCAGAATCAGAACAACGAAATCGGCTCGACAAGGATCCGCCACTGGCTTCAAAAGATCCCCAGCTTAATCGTTTTAAGCCCGGAGACTGGTTTGATTTAACGCTAAGAGATCACACAAATCGATGCAAATTATCAACCCATATCGCACAAAGCGAAAAATATGTCTTTGTTAATAGCAGTGGCACCAAGATAGCTGAGTTTAATGAAACCGAATTTTCAACAGCCCTATCGAGTGGCCGTATGGAACCTCTGGAGAGTCAACCACTATTTGATAGGGCCTATCAATCAACGATTGATAGTCTGACTGAAGATCTAAGAGCAAAGCGATTAGAAAACAAAGAAAAACAGTCAAATCTGATAGACGAAGAGCTACCACTGCCTGATAGCCATAACAAATCAGAACAGATCGCTTCTGAAGCCCAGAAACAGGAGGTTGAAATAGCATCAACCCTGGCAAAAAAAGAAAACAACATATCTGAGCCTACATTATCACAATCCCCTCGACAGGAAACCGAATCTACTACTTTAAGTCCCACCACTAATTCCATATCTGATAAGAACCAACTCAGCAGAGTGGATTTATCTAACCTCTGTGTTGGAAGCTGGATTGAGTTTAAACAGGGAAAGTCCTATAAACGCTGTCGACTGGCGGCTAAAATAAACTCTACTGGAAAGTTGATTTTTACTGACCGAAATGGGATCAAAATTAAAGAATTTTTTACCAACGAGTTAGAAAAACTATACCTGCAAGGCCAACTTAAAATAGACCAGGAAAATGATCTATTTAATCAAGCGCTAGCATCCGTTATCTCAAATATGAGAGGGCTGAAGTCTGAAAGATAATTTATCAGACATGAGCTACACTTAAAGACTATTGATTGTAAGCGGAATAACCATATCTAGTGACACCCAATAAACTCTGCCAATTTTTACTGTTGTTATTATTGTCCAGCCTGTCTGGCAATCAACTGGCAGCAGCGCAATTAAAGCTCAGTCAGGAAGAACAAAACTTTCTGGCCGAACTAAAAACACTCAAATTATGTGTCGGTCCTGATTCGCTGCCTCTCGACGATATTCAAAACGGAGAGCATATTGGAATTGGTGCTGAATATATGCAGTTGTTTCAACAACAGATTGGGATCCCCATATCATTGGTCGAAACTGTCACCTGGGAGCAATCTCTGGAACTGGTGAAACAAGGTAGCTGTCAGATTATAGCACTCGCCGCCCAAACCCCTCAAAGAGAGGAATTTCTATATTTTAGTCAGAGTTTTGTACAAATTCCTTTTGTTGTTGTCACAACTCAGGAAAAGTTTTTTGTTTCAACTCTA
>CBDUHU010000300.1:0-5240 GCA_965366725.1 uncultured Kangiellaceae bacterium | reverse complement strand
ATCGTCGGAGAGACATACTTGCCTTTGGATGTTTTAAACAGTTCTTTTACTCTCCCTTTGATGGTCAAAAACCCTTGCTCATCAAGCGCCCCTAAATCCCCTGTTCTAAGCCAACCATCTTGAATAACAGATGCAGTCAACTCAGGTTCAAGATAATAACCATCCATTAAACTACCACCTCTTAACATTACCTCACCATTTTTAGCAACCAAGACTTCGCAACCTTTAAGAGCTTTGCCGACACTGCCAACCTTTTGAAATCCTGGGCGATTAGCATTGGAAACGCCTAATGTCTCAGACATTCCATAAACTTCATAAATCTCAATACCTAATTGTCGGTACCAATCAATTACTTCAACCGGTATTGAGGCGGCACCGGTTAAGCATAACCAGGCATCAGAAAGCCCCAGTTGGCGGACAATTAATCGCTTAAGCCAACGACCGACAACCGGCAATGATGTAAGCTTACGACAAGATTCAGAACCGCCAAACTTAGCTTCCACCTTCTGTTTAAGTTTGATCCAGATTCTTGGGACGCCAAAAAAAATAGTCGGTTTAGTATTGATAATATCCCTGGCAAAGGTTTCCAGATTGCCGATAAATCGAATACTGCAACCGTAAAACAGTGCCCCCATTTCAACAGCCATTCTTTCTGCAACATGAGCCAATGGAAGATATGAAAAGAAACGTTCATTCGGTGAAAAGTTAAATGTCTGATCAATATAATCAAATGCATTCGCAATAGCGCGATAAGAAACAACCACGCCTTTTGGTTTCCCTGTGGTACCAGATGTATAGATGATTGAAGCAATTTCATTCAACTGTGGTATCAGAACATCATGGCCGGAACTGGTGGATTGGGTAACTATATCAGACCACCAGCGGAGGTTGTTAGCTGGCTGGTAAATAGCAACTTGTTCTATATCCTGCGAGAAAATCTGGTCATTTTCAGGTTGTGACAATTTGCCGACGAACACTAGTTTTATCTCTGCATGTTCAACAATTTCACGGATAGTTGTTAGACCTGCGGTAGGATAAATGGGAACACTAATCATACCTGCTGCCATTATCGCCAGATCAGCCAGAATCCAATGGTCACAGTTATTAGAAAATATCCCTATTCGACTCCCTCTGGGAAATCCGCTCAAATAATCAGCCATAGCCGCTACCTGAGTATACGCTTGCGACCATGTGGTTATACGTAACGTCCCATCTTCAAGCGGCTGCCTTAAAAAAATATTATCCCCTTTAGCTTCTGACCAACGCTTTAAGTTGGTAATTGGATCGCTTAGATTTTTTGACAATTGACTTCTTCCAGATAGATTAACCCAATCAATAGCATATATCGTTTAACAGCCATTAGATTCGAGCAGTAATGAAATAAGTCCGGTATTAGCCATAACCAATAACGGGATGAGAGAATATTTTTACAGAGAAAAAACAGAATTGCCAGTACTAAAGGCTAACAAATAACCAACGGCTAAATAATATCGAAAGGTAAATCTTTTATGTGGGGCAATACGCTATAGAAGCTATAGAAGCTATAGAAGCTATAGAAGCTATAGCGTATCAGTTATTTTATTATGCAGCTTTAATTATGCATTTCCAATACGATATCACAGCCTCCGACTAACTCGCCATTAACCCATAATTGAGGAAATGTAGGCCAATTAGCATATTTAGGAAGCTCACTGCGTATATCTGGATTCTGTAAAATATCGACATAGGCAAATTCTTTACCGCAAGACATTAATGCCTGGGTTGCCTGTGATGAAAAGCCACACATCGGCGCTTCGGGTGACCCCTTCATATAAATGATGATCTTATTTTCATCAATTTGCTGTTTGATTTTATCAATCGTTTCCATTATTAACCTCAAAGAAGATGGACTTTAATTCAACATTGAATTCTATACACTATTAGTCATTAACACCATGCTACAAATGCGAAATCTAGATGATATAGGTCAAAACTTGTTTAATATAGAATATCTCTATATCTCAATATTTGTTTGTTGATTTGTTTTGTATCAATCAATTAAAAAGGTCTAAAATAGCGCACATCTAAACCTACTTAAACTTGTCAGGAGCAAAAATGTCATTTGAACTTCCAGCACTTCCCTATGCCAAGGACGCGCTTTCCCCTACTATATCTGCAGAAACAATCGATTATCACTACGGCAAACATCATAACGCCTATGTAGTAAACCTTAATAATCTGGTCGCAGGCACTGAATTTGAGTCTATGACTCTTGAAGAAGTAATAATGAAATCTGAAGGTGGTATGTTTAACAATGCCGCACAAATCTGGAATCATACATTTTACTGGAACTGTTTATCGCCCGAGCAGGCATCACCATCTGCTGAATTAGCAAGCGCAATTAATGCGGCATTCGGCTCTATGGATGAGTTTAAAGCTCAGTTGATTAAGTCAGCTGCAACTAATTTTGGTTCAGGCTGGACATGGTTAGTAAAAAACGCTGATGGTAACCTTGAAATTGTTAATACTGCCAATGCTGGTTGTCCACTGACAGAAAGTTATACTCCGTTACTGACTATCGACGTATGGGAACACGCTTATTACATTGATTACAGAAATGCTCGTCCAAAATATCTTGACTCTCTGTGGAATATCATTAACTGGAACTTTGTATCTTCAAACTTTGCCAGCTAAGCGCAAAGAGATTTTATAAAGTCAATCACAACCAACCGTTCTGCTGAGCGGTTGGTTGTTGTCTTAGAAGGAAAATCAAGTCTTCAATAGCAAACTGATAATCTGCAAAGCGCTTATATCCTGCAAAACATCAGGCCAATATCTTACTTTTTTCAACTGAATTATCCTACAGCAATCCCCTTTTTGGTTGGTTAATATAACTTTATCAACAAAATTGACAATTATCAGTTCAGTCTAAGGAAAGACTATGCCGCTAATAAAACGACTCTCTATACTTATCCTTTTTTTCTTTCTGATGGGAAGTTCCAAATACTGGTACGAAACCGTTGATAAAAATGGTAATAAAGTTTTTACCGACAAACCTCCAACAACACAACCTTATGTAAAGAAAAATCATAATAACCTGTCAACTTTTGACTGGGAGAAAATATCAAAACCAGGAACATTTACTTTAACTGGTAAAAAGCCGACTGTTAACAAGAAAAAGTCCGCTGAAAAAGCTAAGAAAAAGCAGCAATGTGAGAAATTGTCGCGGACAATGCTTAAGTTGAGAGCAAAACTCAAACTAAGAAACCCTGCTCGCCAATTTGACCGAATTAAAAAGCAATTGGCAGAAATAAGAGATAAATACTATTCGATATGCTAACAAACTTATGAAATTAGTTTATAATCAAATACTTATAAAACTATAGAAGTTATTATTAATGCAGAGTGACGATCATTTCATTCAGTTCTTTAATGCCTGGCGTGAAAAACTGCGCGAGTTATCTATCAGGGGGTTAATTATCGCAGATGTTGAAAGTCTTCGAACCAATCAACTAATCGATAAAATTAAATCTGATGAGGATGCCAGGCATTTTAATTACGGTGGGACTGACTCTAAAGCACTGGCTAGCGAAAAAGCCGAAACAATGCTCGGTGATGAGACGCAGACTATTCTATTTAATATTGATGGTGATTTTGATGTCAACGCTTTTGCGGCGTTAAGTGGGACACTTGCTGGTGGCGGAGTTCTTGTACTGCTCTTACCATCACACAATATGCCAGTCGTTACAAAATATCTTTCCAATAGATATCAATCAGCCATTTCCAGCACAGCGATTAATCCAAATTCATTTCACACAAAGAGTGAATATAATGGCTTGTTGTGCCCAGTGTTAGAAAGGTTGATAAAATTTAATCTGGAAACAATGAGCACCGCGGTAATTGTCGATAATGATTTTTTATACTGCCAGTCACTGCTTGGCTGGCAACCGGAAAAACTAACTAATGGCCTACAACAACAAGCGCAAATAGTAGAAAAAATAAAAAGAGTCGCCAGAGGACATGCGAACCGTCCTTTAGTACTGACCGCAAATCGAGGAAGAGGTAAATCTGCCGCCCTTGGAATAGCCTCTGCTGATTTAGTCCAACAAAAACCAACCAGGATAATTGTTACCGCACCACGTCTAAAAAACCTTGCCAGTTTTTACCTGCATCTGTATCTAAATCTGAATGACTTTGCAGACAAACCGAGCAAACCGGCGAAAAAACTCCAATTACCCAATGGATCACTAATTAACTTTATCCCGGTTGATGAAATCATTCGTAGCGGCCCGAGCGCAAATCTCTTAATCATTGATGAAGCCGCGGCAATTCCAGTGTCACAGCTTGAACAATTGTGTGGCCAATTTAATCGCATTGTATTTGCAACAACCAGTCATGGCTATGAGGGCAACGGTAAGGGGTTTGAGCTACGCTTTAAAAAACGATTACTCGCGCTTAAACCGGCAACCAGGTTTGCCACCCTTGAACCACCGATTAGATGGGCCATACATGACCAATTCGAGACTGCCTGTTTTCAGGCTTTGTTACTCGATTGTCATTTAACAAAAGTTGAGAGTACCCCGGAAACCGCTATATATGATGAGTTAAAATATGAACAAGTCAATAAAAATCAAATACTTAATGAAGAGAATACCCTTCGTACTTTATTTGCTCTGTTAGTCAATGCACATTATCAAACCCGTCCAAAAGACTTGCAGAGTATTCTTTCCGATGACAAGCTAAAAATATTTGTTGCCAGATTCAAGCAACAAATTGTTGCTGTTTCTCTAGTAAGTGTTGAGGGTAACCTTGTGCAGTCCACTATTAAAAATATCAGTCAGGGAAAACAACGCTTAAAAGGAGATTTACTGGCTCAGTCATTAGTCGTTCATTCGGGAGTTTCTCAAGCCGGTAGTTTAAAATTTTACCGAGTAATGCGTATTGCAGTCCATCCTGAGCTACAAAATCAGGGGATCGGCAGCTGGCTACTGACAAAAATAAAGCAAACATCGCAACAGGATAAAGTGGATTTTTTGGGTGCCAGTTTTGCAGCTTCCAATGATGTCGTAAGATTCTGGCTAGCCAATCAATTTGATTGCATTCGTTTTGGCAATGCCAGGGATTCATCTTCTGGTAACTATACACTAGAAGTATTAAAGCCCTTAACCCAGCAAGCTCAGCTGGTTTCACAGCAACTTAACAAACGCTTTAATCGAGCCTTTCCACTGAAACTACAACGCGAATTAGCTGATTTGGAATTG
>CBDUHU010000299.1:0-5267 GCA_965366725.1 uncultured Kangiellaceae bacterium | reverse complement strand
TAATTGCCAATCAGACGGAGTGTACATAAAAGTCTCTGAACGGTGTCCTGACTTAAAAACCATATCGAATGACTTTTGATCACATCGCGCAATAACCCAACGTTCAAAAGATTTCTCCCAGACCACATCAGTTCTAACCTTAATATCACCAATATTTGAACTTTCCAGAAAAGTATTTATTTCTTCTTGCTTCTTATCAATATAGCTATGACGCACCTTACGTTTATCATCATGAGACAATATCTCAGAACTATCTACACCGGCGGCATGTACAAAACCAACAAACTCAATTGTGGCTCCAGTATTCTTCGCTATTTCCAATGCATGCTGAAAAGCTTTCTGCTCCCCACCTTCTCTATCCGCAATAACCAATATCTCACGCATCTCTTTCTCCAAGAGGTTAACCATTTGAATTCAACTATATTTTAGCAACAAACTGTGTCCAAATCATGACTGAATCAATAATTTTTGAATATATTTTAATAACCGCCTTTGCAAGCTTTTCAGCTACCCACCAGATAATCCAATTAAATAGGCTAAATGACACAATTAACCAATTGAGATACTCTCTTAATTCTCGTTTAAAATTACTCTCGTTCCAACTTGATTTGCGCTATACTCTGACCACAGGATAGCTATAAGCCCCTGAAATAAGGGCTCGATTTACCATTTAATTAGAGGGAATATGCCGTATTCGGCTTCATCGAAACATTTACTTTTAGTAAATCACAACACCAAGCGTCTTGCCACATTGAAAGCGCTTTTAGACGGCGCTACCGAATTTTCCATTTTAACTGCGGAAAATGCCAAAGATGCAGTTGAAATACTTAAAACACAATCGATTGATTTTGTGGTCAGTAATATCAAACTTGGTAAGTTCGATGGCTGGAGACTTGCTCGTCTGGTCAGATCAGGAGTCTTAAAGTGTTCCCCGGATACTCCCTTTGTAATTGTCGCAAACACCTGGTGTGAACATATTGCCAGCACAACAGCCAGAGAGTTTGGTATCAATGCTTTAATTGCATTTGAAAACCATCAAAAACTGCTTGAAATAATCAACAATAAAAAACTGATACCGCTGGAAGATATGAAAAAGTCTTCGCTTCTGGTCATTGAAGATAATCCTGACACCCGCCACCTGGTTAATCGAATATTAAATTACCGTTTTAAAATAGATAGCGCCGCTGACGGTGAATCAGGGCTGTCAATGTGGCGACAACAGGATTACTCATTGGTATTGCTGGATGTTATGCTACCTGGCATGTCTGGTAATCAGGTTTTACAAAATATAATACGAGAAAAACCATCTCAATCGGTGGTAATTATGACTGCTAACCACACCATGCAACTCGCTGAAGAGTTAATGTTAAACGGCGCGGCGGACTTTATTACTAAGCCTTTCAGGGCAGAACAACTTAGACGGGCTTGTGAAACAGCTGCCCGGCGTGAAGATTTTATTATCAGTAACGAACAATTTGCCTCTAAGGTTGAATCTCTCAACGAAAGTCGCAGTGAACATAAACGGATCTGGAAAGCCCATCAGCATTTACTTGATCAACTTGGTAGCGTGGTCATTGAACTTAACTCAAATGGAGATATCTGCTTTCTCAATAAAGCCTGGGAAAAATTGACCGGTTACTCTATCAATGAAAGTCTTCAGTGTTCGTTTGCCGACTTTATGGAGAAAAACAATCCAGCTGGAAGCCATATTTCGACTGAACTGGAAGCAGTATTTTCAGACAATATACACTCGCATCATTTTGAGTTCAGGTTGAAAAATAAATATGATGAAGAGTTGTGGGTTGAGGCTCGCTTTGAAATAACCCACTCGGAAGAGAGCAACAATAGAAGTATTTCTGGAACCATTGACAACGTTACAGCCCGCAAAAAAGCACAACGAGATCTTGAGTACCTGGCAATGCATGATGGTCTTACCGGGCTCTTTAACCGACACTATTTTGAAACAGAGTTAAAACAGTTTACCGCGACTGCTGCACGCGGCAATGGTCCGCACTCATTGTTATATGTCGATCTGGATCACTTTAAAATAATTAATGATACTCTGGGCCACCATCATGGTGATGTGGTTTTAAAAAATATTTCTTCACTAATTGAAACCCGCCTAAGAGATTCGGATATTTTATCCAGAATTGGCGGTGATGAATTTGCACTGCTACTGCCAAATACCGATCAACAGGTCGCATTAACAATCGCTGAAGGTATCTGTACCCTATTGGATAACTATCAATGTAAAATTGAAAATCAGATTTTTCGGGTAAACTGCTCAATCGGTATTTCAGAAATCAGCGGAAAAGAAGCAATTGCTGAAGAATATATGAAGCAAGCTGATATTGCTTTGTACGCTGCTAAAAAACAAGGGCGTAACCTGGCGCATATTTATGCCACGGACGACTCCCATAGCAAAGAACTACAAGCAAGTCTTGAATGGGCAAGAAAATTACAACAAGCCGTTGCAGACGATAACCTTATTCTCTATTTTCAGCCAGTGATTAATATTTCTACACGAAAAACCATCTATCATGAAGCACTGGTTCGATTAACTCTTGATGACAAGATAATCACCCCTGGCGAATTTATACCTTCACTGGAAAGAGAAGGTGGAATGAGCCTGCTTGATCGTCAGGTTATCGGCAAGGCAATTAAATATCTCGCAGATCATCAACAACTCAGTAAGATCGCCATCAATCTTTCTGCCCAGGGATTTAGTGATGAGCGACTTGTCCCAATTATTAAAGAAAAACTGGAAAGTCACAATGTTGATGGCACTCGCATTATTTTTGAACTGACAGAAAGTGCCAGCCTGAGTAATATTAACGCGACACAACAAATAATTTCTAGAATAATTGAGCTAGGTTGTGAATTTTCAATTGATGATTTTGGCACTGGTTTCAGTACATTCAATTATCTCAAACAGTTACCCGCTCAGTCGGTTAAAATAGATGGCTCCTTTGTTGTAGATCTTGCCTCAAACCCGGTGGATCGAGCGCTTGTAAAAGCAATTTATGAAGTTGCAACGGCATTAGGTAAGAAAACAGTCGCTGAGTTTGTCGAGAATGAGAAAACTCTTGAGATATTACAACAGATAGGTGTAACCTATGCTCAGGGGTTTCATCTGGGAAAACCCAAACCGGTTGAACAATTATTCTAAGATTATTTTTTCTCTAAGTTCTTCTTTTTTATAGAAACATCTCTCTAATTACACAGAACAAAAAATAAACAGCTTGACACTAACCAATCTCGGTGCGAGATTAGTGCCGCAAAATTGCAGCTGACTGATAAAAATATATTCTACACTTTAAGTTCTTATCATTTTTTATCTATCAAATAATAATAAAACAATCAGATGAAAAACTACTATGAGCGTTAACGAGGTCCCCTATGAACCTGTCCTTAAAGGCTAGGAAGAATTTTGAAAACAAGATAAAGCTGAACAAAGGATGGGATAACGCTGATTTAATTATTGAGTATTTAAAATTACTGGAAGTCGAATATATATTTGGGGTACCTGGTGGTGCCATTGAGCCACTTTATAATGCATTAGCCCGACATCAGGAGAATGGTGGTCCCAAAGTCATTGTTGCGAGACATGAAGCGGGGGCAGCGTTTATGGCCGAAGGATACGCCCGGGAAACAGGTAAACTGGGTGTCTGCTGTGCAACCACAGGACCAGGTTCAACAAACCTTATCACTGGAGTAGCGTCAGCTTACGCAGATAATGTACCAATGCTGGTGATTACCGCACAAACCCAATTACCAAAATTTGGCAGAAACGCATTGCAGGAGTCCTCCTGTACAGCCATCGATACTGTCGGCATCTTTCGTCACTGTACTCGTTATAATACATTGGTTTCACATACTGAACAGTTAAATACCAAACTAATTTCAGCCATTATGGCGGCCAACCGTGTCCCAATGGGACCCGCTCATATTAGCCTGCCCTCTGATATTCTCCGTCAGCAGGCATCGGATATTTCGGATGTAAAAACCGGACGTCTTGTACAAGAATTTACCCTTACTGATAATTCCGCGGTTGAAAAATTAACCGACATGCTCACCAGCGCCTGGAGAGTAGCCTTATTTTTAGGCAAAGGTTGTGGCACAGCGGTCAATTCTATTATGGAATTTGCCGAGTTAACAAGAGCCCCAATTATGACCGGGCCAGCCGGTAAACGTTGGGTAAATGGCTTTCATCCTCTGTATCGAGGAGTCTACGGATTTGCAGGCCACCAAAGCGCGCAAGAAACTATGCAGGATGAAACCATTGATCTGATTATTGCAGTGGGAACACCGATAACCGAACTAGATACTGGTGGCTGGCAACCGCACCTTCTCAATGAACGATTAATTCATATTGACTCAACCATTGAGCACTTCTCGCGTTCACCAATGGCCCAACATCATGTATGTGGTGATATTAAATCAATTTTCGAACAGCTAAACAAAAATATCCGCCAAGGGATGAAATGGGGACGTAACTGGGACGCGGTAGATCCTGTTAAGCAGAATTACCTGATTCACCATACACCAAATACCGATCATGGTTATCAGGTAAGAGTGAATGATCCAGATGCTTGCTATTCTGATGCTATCCCTCTAAAGCCACAGCGAATTGTCACCGAATTCGCACGCCATATCCCTTCTGCGTTTCGAATTCACATTGATGCAGGAAATGCCTGGGCATGGTTTACCCACTATTTCCATAGAGCTTCTGCCAAAGGCTATTACCATATTGCTATGGGCTTTGGCTCGATGGGCTGGGCAATTGGTTCAGCAATCGGCAGTTGTTTTGGCAGCAATCAGCCCTCAGTCTGTATCACCGGTGATGGCAGCTACTTAATGGCTGGTCAGGAAATAACTGTCGCGCTACAAAACCAGATCCCGGTTATTTATGTGGTATTAAATGATAGCGCATTGGGCATGGTCAAACATGGTCAAAAACTCGGCAACGCAGAAGAAATTGGGTTTGAACTACCAACAATCAACTATGCACTAATGGCTGAAGCGATGGGAATTGAAGGAATTACCATAAAAACAGCTGAAGAACTAACCAATATAGAATGGAAAAGGCTTGGCCAAAAGAAAGCTCCAACGATGATCAATTTAATCATTGATCCAGAAGAAGTACCACCCATGGGACAAAGAGTGAAAGGATTATCAGACCAATCGGCAACTCCCGGAGGTTAATATGAGCCGTAAAAATCAGTTTGGGTACTCGCAAAAGGCGACCACCCAGATTTGCTATGAGA
>CBDUHU010000298.1:0-5274 GCA_965366725.1 uncultured Kangiellaceae bacterium | reverse complement strand
TACGAAGGGTATAATAAATTTTACAGAGAAATTACACCTTCAACATTTTCGGCTCGCTTGTAAGCTCTCATAGCAAGCAATCTTTCAAGTGCGCGTATGACAGGTTCTTCATCACCAGCAGTCAAAAGGTTTGCCAGGTATTTAAGAGGTATACGCAGCGAACGGATATCAGGAATAACTCCAGCCATACCTAAAGTCCCCGCATCAACTGCACTCTGAATAGGGCTCAGTGATGGAACATACCAAACCATTGGTAGGGTACGATACTCAGGGTGTAGCGGAAGAGCTAGTTTCCAATCCACAGCCATTTTATAGACAGGTGATTTTTGCGCTGCTTCAATAATATTATCGGTAATACCATCTTTCTTTGCCTGAGCAATCACTTCAGGATCATTCGGGTCAAGGAATACTTCCAGTTGCTTTTCATACAAATCAGTTTCAGATGTTGTTGAAGCAACTTCTTTGATCTTGTCTGCATCATAAAGAAGAACCCCCAGATAACGTATACGACCAACACAAGTTTCAGCACAAACAGTTGGCATACCAGCTTCAATTCTTGGATAACAGAAAATACACTTTTCAGATTTTCCAGACTTCCAGTTGAAGTAGATTTTTTTGTATGGGCAACCACTAACGCACATTCTCCAGCCACGGCACTTATCCTGATCAATCAGAACAATGCCATCTTCTTCACGCTTATAGATAGCACCTGATGGGCAAGCAGCAGCACAAGCCGGGTTTAAACAATGCTCACAAAGACGTGGTAAATACATCATGAATGTATTTTCAAACTCGCCATACATTTCTTTTTGCATGTTATCAAAGTTTTTATCTTTGCTTCGCTTTTCAAACTCAGTACCAAGAATTTCTTCCCAGTTTGGTCCCCATTCAATTTTTTCCATGCGCTTACCGGAAATCATAGAACGAGGCCGTGCAGTTGGTTGATGTTTTACTTCTGGCGCTGTATGAAGATGCTGATAGTCATAATCAATCGGTTCATAATAGTCATCAATTTCAGGTAAATCAGGATTCGCAAAAATACCCGCTAATACTCGAAACTTTCCACCAATTTTAGGCTGGATATCGCCGTTGGATTTTCTTACCCAACCGCCATTCCATTTGTCCTGGTTTTCCCACTCTTTCGGATAACCAATACCCGGTTTGGTTTCAACATTATTGAACCATGCATACTCAACGCCTTCTCGAGACGTCCAAACATTTTTACAAGTAATTGAACAAGTATGACACCCGATACATTTATCAAGATTAAGCACCATACCAATTTGAGAACGTATTTTCATGTTCTACTCCTTAAGCTTGATCGGGGTTAGTAGGCAGCGGACGTGGTAAGTCATCTGTGTCAGAACCATCCAACCAGTCAACTTTATCCATCTTTCTAACAACAACCATTTCATCACGGTTACAACCAACAGTACCGTAATAGTTGAAGCCCCAGGATTGCTGTGCATACCCACCTATCATATGAGTTGGCTTCATAACAACGCGCGTTACCGAGTTATGGTGACCGCCACGAGTACCAGTCATTTCACTACCAGGAACATTAACAATTCTTTCCTGAGCGTGGTACATCATTACCATTCCCTGATTAACTCGCTGCGAAACAACTGCACGACAAGCAATTGCGCCGTTTGCATTAAATACTTCAACCCAATCGTTATCTTCAATGTTTGCTTCCTTAGCGTCAGTCTCACTCATCCAGATAATCGGACCACCGCGTGAAAGCGTAAGCATCAACAAGTTGTCTGAATAAGTACTGTGAATGCCCCACTTTTGGTGTGGAGTAATCCAGTTGAGTAAGATTTCTTTATTGCCATTGCTCTTAGAACCCTTTACAAGCTCTACCGTTTTAGTATCAATCGGTGGGCGATATGACATAAACTGCTCGCCAAATGCCTGCATCCACTTATGATCCTGATAAAACTGTTGACGTCCCGTAATAGTCCGCCACGGAATACATTCATGAACATTGGTATAACCAGCGTTATAACTGACATGTTCATCTTCAAGACCAGACCAGGTTGGTGAAGAAATAATTTTTCTTGGCTGCGCCTGAACATCACGGAATCGAATTTTCTCTTCCTGTTTAGGTTTAGCTAAATGAGTATGATCAAGTCCTGTAAATTCGCCGATTGCATCCCATGCTTTAACTGCAACATTACCGTTAGTTTCTGGTGCAAGCGTTAAAATTGTTTCAGCTGCATCAATGGCTGTTTCAATAATTGGACGACCTTCGCTGATTCCTTCATCAGTATTGCGGTGATTTAGATCACCTAACAATTTAACTTCTTCCTCTGTATTCCAGCCAATCCCTTTACCACCATTGCCCAGTTTTTCTAACAAAGGACCTAATGAAGTGAACTTCTTGTAGGTGTTTGGATAGTCGCGTTCTACAACCATCATATTAGGCGCTGTTAACCCTGGAATTAAGTCACACTCTCCTTTTTTCCAATCCTTAACATCAAATGGCTGTGCTAATTCTCCCGGAGTATCATGCAACATAGGTACTGTTACCAGGTCTTTTTCAACACCTAACTCACCTTCTGCAACTTTTGAGAATGCTTTAGCAATCCCTTTATAAATATCCCAGTCTGATCTTGCTTCCCAGGCTGGATCAACAGCTGTTGATAATGGGTGAATAAACGGATGCATATCGGAAGTATTCAAATCATCTTTTTCATACCAACAAGCGGTTGGTAAAATAACATCTGAATACATACAGGTTGAAGACATTCTAAAGTCCAAAGTTGTTACCAGGTCAAGCTTTCCAGTAGCTCCTTCATCAACCCATTCAGCTTCTTCAGGTTTAAATCCATCACTTTTACCTAAATCTTCATTCATCACACCATTTTTTGCACCAAGTAAATACTTGAGCATATATTCGTGTCCTTTACCGGAAGAACCAAGTAGATTAGAACGCCATACAAACAAGTTACGAGGGAAGTTTTCTGGCGCATCAGGTGCTTCACAGGCAAATTTCAGGTTGCCATTTTTAAGTTCCTGAACAGCAAAATCTTTTGGATCCATTCCAGCGGCATCTGCATCACGACAAACCTGTAACGGGTTGCGGTTAAGCTGTGGTGCCGATGGTAACCAACCCATTCGTTCAGCTTGAATATTATAATCCAGCATATGCTTGGAGAAATTATCTTTTTCAGCTAACGGTGAAAGTACTTCATGGATACTTACTTTCTCATGACGCCACTGCGATGAGTGATTATAAAAGAAAGAAGTTGAATTCATTTGACGTGGAGGACGTGACCAATCAAGACCAAAAGCCAATGGTAACCAACCTGTTTGTGGTCGAAGTTTTTCCTGACCAACATAGTGAGCCCAACCGCCACCAGACTGTCCAACACAACCACACATCATCAGCATATTGATTAGTCCACGGTAGTTCATATCCATGTGATACCAGTGGTTCATTGCTGCACCAACAATAATCATTGCTTTACCGCTTGTTTTATTCGCAGTGTCAGCAAATTCTCTTGCAACCTTAATTGCTTTAGCACGATCAAGACCAGTGATTTTTTCCTGCCATGCTGGTGTTCCAGGTACAGATTCGTCATCATAACTGGTAGCTACATTCGCTCCACCCAGACCACGATCCAGACCATAATTAGCCATCATCAAGTCATAAACAGTTGCAACAACTATCTCGTTTCCATCAACATCTTTAATCGTTTTAGTTGGTACATTCTTAACTAAAATGTCTTCACCACCAGAGTTAGTCCAGTGAGAGTTACTAACATCAGCTGCAAAATTGGGGAAAGAGACAGGAGATACATCACCACCAATTAACGACAGCTGTAATTTCGCTTCTTCGCCATTTTTACCATCTAGCTCCTGGATATTCCATTTGCCTTTTTCACCCCAGCGATAGCCAATTGATCCAGTAGGCGAGGTTAGTTCGCCATTTGCTTCATTGATACCAATGGTTTTCCATTCCGGATTATTTTCCTGACCTAAATTGTCTGCAAGATCTGAAGCTCTTAAAAATCTGGTTGATTTTAATGAAGCATCATCATGTTTTTCCATTACAACCAGCATTGGGAAATCAGTATATTGACGCACATAATTAGTAAAGTATTCACTTGGATTTTCCAAGTGGAACTCACGCAAGATAACGTGACCAAAAGCCATACCTAGTGCGGCATCAGTGCCCTGTTTTGGGTTTAACCATTCATCGGTAAGCTTTGAAACTTCTGCGTAATCAGGTGTGATAGAAACAGTTTTCGCACCTTTGTAACGAACTTCAGTAAAGAAGTGAGCATCTGGCGTACGTGTTTGAGGAACATTTGATCCCCAGGCGATAATATAGTTTGAGTTATACCAGTCAGCCGACTCAGGAACGTCAGTTTGCTCTCCCCAGATTTGTGGTGAAGAAGGAGGTAAATCGCAATACCAATCGTAGAAACTCATACATACGCCACCAATCAGTGACAGGTAACGAGAGCCAGCAGCATATGAAACCATCGACATTGCCGGGATTGGAGAGAAGCCAATCACACGATCAGGACCATAATTTTTAGCCGTATAAACATTGGCTGCCGCAATCATTTCATTAACTTCATCCCAATTGGAACGAACAAATCCACCCAGACCACGTTTAGATTTATAGGAGGTAGCTTTGTCTTTATCTTCAACAATCGACGCCCATGCATCAACAGGTTTCATTGTCGCGCGTGCTTCTCTCCATAACTTCATTAGAGGTTTACGAATTTTAGGATATTTTAAGCGGTTAGCACTATACAAATACCATGAGTAGCTTGCACCACGAGGACAACCTCTAGGCTCATGATTAGGTAAATCCGGGCGAGTTCGCGGATAATCCGTTTGCTGTGTTTCCCAGGTAACTAAACCATTTTTTACATATATTTTCCATGAACAGGAACCAGTGCAATTAACACCGTGAGTAGAACGTACAATTTTGTCATGTTGCCAGCGCTGGCGATAACTATTTTCCCACTCGCGACTTTCATTGGTGGTTTCACCATGTCCATCTGCGAATTCGCCAGTCTTCTTTTTAAAGAACTGTAAGCGATCCAGAAATTGACTCATCTTTATTTCTCCGTTGACCTATAACCGACTCAGTTAATTGTAGTCGGTCACCAAATAAATTCTTATAAATATATAACTAAGAAAGCGAAAGGTGGCCAATGCCACCTTACCTTTGGGCAAAGTACTCCATTATGGGTTATGGAACTCTGCTCCTTTTCTTAAGTAGAACCACCAGTTAATAACAATACATACACC
>CBDUHU010000297.1:0-5306 GCA_965366725.1 uncultured Kangiellaceae bacterium | reverse complement strand
CAACCTTAAGCGCAAGCCTAGCACCAATTGCCCCACCAATTACCATAGCCACAATAATATACTCAATATTAGTAACCGAAGGGTTCATAATGGTTGCAACTAACGCAATTAGCATACCGATAATACCGTACCAATTGCCGTTTTCTGCAGATTCCTGTTTACTAAGACCAGCCAGGCTCAAGATAAAC
Organism: uncultured Kangiellaceae bacterium; assembly: GCA_965366725.1. GTDB lineage: Bacteria > Pseudomonadota > Gammaproteobacteria > Enterobacterales > Kangiellaceae > Aliikangiella. The sequence continues at coordinate 5,118 of CBDUHU010000297.1, read as the reverse complement.
AAAACTGCCGCAATAAAATAAGCACCATTAATTAGCGCCATATCTCCCTCTAAAATTCCACCACTTTCATTCACAACCTGAGTCAGGTTTGCTACTTTATCTGATGCAGATTCACTCATGACCATATCTAAAACGCGTCCCATGATTAGTTCTCCTTCCTGAACATTTTCAGCATTCTTTTGGTCACCACAAACCCACCGACGACATTAATAAATGCAATAAGCACAGCGACTGCAGAGATCCACATAACTAAAGTGTTACTGCTTGATATTTGTAAAAGAGCACCCACAACAATAATACCGCTAATTGCATTGGTAACACTCATCAAAGGGGTGTGTAAGGAGTGTGAAACATTCCATACCACGTAGTAACCAATAACACAGGCAAGCACAAACACTGTGAAATGTTGCATGAAATCCGCAGGTGCAACCATCGACATCCAACCAAAAAAGAGTCCTGCTATCAGCATCACAATATGCTTAACCTTGCTACTGGATTTCTTTTCCGGAACTTTAGCAACAGGTTTAACAGGTTCCGTTTTTACTGCCGGGGCGGCACTTACCTTCACCGCGGGTGGCGGCCAGGTTATTTCTCCCCCTTTGGTCACGGTCACATTTCGAATAATTTCATCCTCAAAATTAAGTTCTATATCACCATTTTTTTGTGGGCAAAGCAGTTTTAGTAGATTCAGAATATTATTAGCATATAACTGACTCGCCTGAGTTGGCAGCCGTGATGGCATATCACTGTAACCAATAACAGTAACCCCATCAACATCAACCGCTTGATCAACTTCAGTTAGCTCACAGTTTCCGCCACCCAATGCAGCCAGATCAACAATGACGCTTCCACGTTTCATCGAACGTACCATTTCTTCGGTAATCAGTTTAGGAGCTGGCTTACCCGGTATCATTGCAGTGGTTATGATAATATCGACTTCTTTGGCCTGGTCTGCGAAAAGCTCCATTTCTGCTTTAATAAATGCTTCACTCATGACCTTGGCGTATCCATCACCACTTCCAGCTTCTTCCTCTTCAAAGTCAAGCTCCAGGAACTCCGCTCCCATACTTTCAATTTGTTCTTTTACTTCAGGTCTGGTATCAAAAGCACGAACTATAGCCCCCAGACTTCCGGCAGTACCTAGTGCGGCAAGACCAGCAACTCCAGCTCCGATGATCATTACTTTTGCCGGTGGTACTTTTCCAGCAGCGGTTATTTGACCGGTAAAAAAACTACCAAAATTATGTGATGCTTCGATTACCGCGCGATAACCGGCAATGTTAGCCATCGAACTGAGCGCATCCATTGATTGTGCTCTGGAAATTCTTGGAACGGAATCCATAGCAAGCACATTGATATGTTTTTCAGCTAACTGATTTAGTAATTCCTGATTTTGTGCAGGCCAGAAAAAACCTATTATTGTCGCACCTGACTTTATTTTGCTAATTTCAGACTGACTTGGAGGGTTCACCTTCAACAAAAGATCCGATGACCAAACCTCTGTTGCACTTTTAATTTCTGCACCTGATTCAATGTACATCTCATCAGAAAAACTGGCCGCTACGCCGGCATCAGATTCTACGACAACAGAGAAATTAAGTTTAATAAATTGAGAAATACTGGAAGGTGATGCCGCGACCCGAAACTCTTTGGAAACAGTTTCTTTTACAATACCTATCTGCATAGTTTAAGCCCTAGATGAAGAGGACCCAACAACAACATCAAATATGATAGGCCCAAAAAATTACTGTAAATTCGACAATAATCGAATCTACCTGACAGCCTTCACTTATTATAACGCCCCCTGAACAGACGGCGATGAATGACCGTACTACCTGGATTTGTTCTCTCACTCAAAAAATCAACCTTCCCGATAAAAGCCTAAACGCTTGACCTGATTGAAAAAAATTTGAGCTAAACTGAATGTACGACTAAACTGGTGAAATTGCAATATAGACCTTGGAATTAGTTGTAATATAAACATTTAAGTAATTGGTTGGTTTCTACCATAACCCCCCTGTTTATCACTCAATCCCAGAGGAACCAAACCTTACCCGGCAAACATTCAAATTTTACTGGTGTTTTTGCTAAAATCTCCCCATCTGGAATCAATTGGCCTGGTCGTTGTTCTTTAATCGATATTGTTCTGGCCTGCATATATTCTACTTCAGGGTACTTTATATGACTCCCGTTATAAATACTCTTAAAAAGTCTCAACAATTTGATTCTGGAAATATCATTTAATAAGACTAAATCTAATAACCCATCATCCAGCCTGGCTTTCGGTGCCATTAAAAACGTCGTGCCGGTATAAGTTGAGTTAGCAACTTCTGCAAATATGCCATTACGTTGCAAAACCTTGCCATCCACTTCAATCTCCATTTTCTGCGCTTTTAAGCTCATTAGCTTTAGTATTGTCGCAAATGTATATGCTGCATTTCCCATCCATTTAAGCGGTACTGCCGCTTTGGCAACTTTAGCAACAAATCCAACTCCTACTGTGTTAATAAAATAATAGCTCTCATTTTCCGTCTTCATTCTTCCAACATCTAACTTTTTAGGGCTATTTTTACTGATAATATCTATTGCTTTTTTCCAGTCAGATTTAACCAGACCAAGCTCTTTCATAAAGGCATTCCCGGTTCCGTTCGGAATTATTCCGATTGGCGGCTTCACAGGTGAGTTATTTTTAAGATATCCATTTAACACTTCAAACAAGGTTCCATCACCGCCCGATGCAATAATTGCATCAAAATCGCTAAAGTTAGCTTTTGCTGTCAACTCAATCCCATGCCCACGGTATTCTGTAAGCCGAATCTCAGCGTCCAGATTTATCTGTTGCAAGTAATCAGTCACTAACGGGAGCAACTTACTCGCTCTGCCATTTCCGGCATGTGGGTTATAAATAACTAGCAGTCTCATCATCAGCTACTTCAAATCAGATTTATTTTTAGCAGTCACTCTAGACACTCTTCCGTTTTATGTCAAAGCGGTAAACCACTTCCACACTCAAACCTGTGGCTATCTACTTAAGTTTTACCGAGTTTTGCCAATAGCAATTTAACTCTTGGTTATTTCAATGTTATTCTATTCTGACAATACCAATGAGATCCTTAACATGGCACAAACCAGTTTATTCATTCAAACGTTAAAAACTTGCCTTAAAGACAATGGTTTAACCTATGCCGATGTCGCTGCACAATTATCACTTAGTGAAGCAAGTGTTAAACGGCTTTTTTCTGAAGAAAATATTTCCCTGTTAAGACTCGATCAAATATGCCAGATGATGAATATAGAATTATGCGATCTGGCACGGCTTGCTGAAAAAAGACAGCATCAGATTCAGGAATTAACTGAACAACAGGAAGCTGACTTTGTTAAGAAACCAAAACTATTATTTGTTGCGTATATGCTTTTAAATGATATGGATTTTGAAACGATAAGAGAGTATTACGATATTGATGAGCATGAGGGAATACAGCTTCTCGCTCACCTTGATCGAATTAAATTTATCGATTTATTACCCGGCAATCGTATAAAATTATTAACTTCCAGAAATTTTCGTTGGCGCAAAAATGGTGTCATTGAAAAGCTGTTTAATCAACATATTCGAAAAGAATTCTTTCAGTCACGTTTTTTAAAACCATTGGAATGTATGCAATTTGGGTCAGCTATGGTTTCAAAAGGAACTATTTTAATAATGCATAAAAAAATAGATAAATTGGTTGCCGAGTTTAATGAATTAGCAATGCAAGATGCCTCACTTCCTTTTGAAGAAAGGTTAGGTTGCAGCATGGTAGGCGCGATTCGACCTTGGGAATTTAGTCTGTTCGCTAAATATCGACGTTAAATGGTAAACCAATTTCCGGAGTATTAGAAATCGCTTTTAATATCCCAAACATATTTTTCGACAAACCGAGGAGGTATCAGTTTTATCACTCAACTCAGTTAGTATGCTGCCAATAAAAGTTGGCAAACTCCTCAGCTTCAAGCGGATTACTAATGAAAAAACCTTGCACCATATCGCAGCCTTGCTTAACTAATTCATCGAGAGTTTTTTCGTCTTCGACACCTTCAGCAACCACTTTTTTACCCAAATCATGGGCTAATTCAATTGTCGACCGAGCAATAGTCCTGTCAGCTTTGTCCTTTAACATCAGGGAAATAAATGAACGGTCAATTTTAACAAAGTCAAGGGGTAGCTTTTTAATATAAGATAGAGAAGAATACCCTGTACCATAATCATCCAGTGACGTTTGTATACCGCGTTTATGAAATTGATGTAATTGTTGACTGGCACGATCAAGATTGCTCATAATAGCTGTTTCGGTAACCTCAAACTCTATTTCACTAGCCTCAACACCATATTCTTTCATTAGAGCATCCAGTTGTTGAACGAAACTATCATCGGTCAAATTTCGTGTCGATAGATTAATACCAACACTAATCTTAATCCCTTGTTGTTTCCAGTTTCTAATTTGCCGCATTACCTTTTTTATTACCCAAAAAGTCAATGGGTGAATTAACTGAGTCAACTCAATGAGAGGAATAAATCTATCAGGTGGCAAAAGTCCATATTTTTTATGTTGCCATCTTACTAACGCTTCACAACCAACAATTTTATTCGACCTTAAATCCATTTTAGGCTGGTAGTGCAGAACTAACTCATTATTACGAATTGCCTCTGCCATTTCAGCCATAATAACAAACCTTTGCTGAGTATCTTCATCTAGCTCCGGGGTATAAAAAATTACACCGCCACCTAGGTTTTTCGCATGATACATAGCAAGCTCTGCACAACGTAACATTTCACTGGCAGTATGGTGTTCACCACCAGTAGTTAACACTCCAATGCTTGAGCTAATTTCTAGATTTAAGCCATCCACATCAAATGGATGAGAAATTACCTGTCTTATCAGCTCAGCAATTTTTTCGATTTGATCAACTTTTTCTTTCTCTGCAACCAACACACAGAATTCATCCCCACCTAACCGGTATATATGGGCTTTATCATCATTAATCGCGTGCTCAATTCTGGGTCCAATTAATCGCAACAGCTTGTCACCAATCTGATGATCGAGGGTATCATTAATCTCTTTAAAACGATCGAGGTCAACC
>CBDUHU010000296.1:0-5310 GCA_965366725.1 uncultured Kangiellaceae bacterium | reverse complement strand
AATATTTTCTATTGTGGTTTGCAATTTGCGAATAAACCCCTAATTCCCCCTCATACAAAAATACCCGCGCGCTAAAAATCTGACTTAACACTGGAGTTGACAATACATTTTTATGGTATGACGATTGCTAATTAACATTATCAGTTAATTCAAAAAGTGTGGGAATTTATGAAAACAGTCATTCCACTAGATTACGTTGCAATGCTAGGTCGTAGGGCAAGCAACAGACAACTACAACTAAAAATTTCACGGTATATTTTCTTAGAAGCTATCAGGCTTGGTTATGGTGTATGTTATGGAAACATTACCGGTTCATTTGGCTGTATGAGTAAGACTCTTAGTTTACACGGTGGAATTACCAGGTTAATCACTGCCGATGAGGTGCCTACAAACAGCAGTCTATGTTGTGATGTACTTGAAATAGTTAATGCTCAGAGTAAAAAACATGAATTAATATCTAATGCATCTATAGGTGCAATTATTCTATCCAACGATAGAGGAACAAAGAAAATAATTTCCCAATTTCTATCGAGAGACAAACCTGTGATTGCGATTAAAGATCTTGTTGAAACAGATAACTTTCCAACTGGAACAATAATCATCAGTAATTATAAAACAGCAATATCTCAACTTATTTCTCAAACTAACAGAATTAACTTTTCCAGCCCTGGATTTTCCTATAAAGCGTAGAGGGACTAACCTCGAGAGCGGCGGCGGCTCTTGGAATATTCCCATTGGAAAGTAATATAGCCTTTTCAATAGCTAACTTTTCAGTCCTCCAAAGTGGCTCAATTTTATCGGATGTTATATTATCAATTTGATTATCTTGTAGGGTTTCTGAAAACTCCAATTGCGGCTCATTATTTATACTCATCGCAGCGTCAACTTTTACATTGATATCAATTGCACTTGCTTGTATATATTCCTCGTCGTTTAAAACAAGTAAACTATGTACCAGGTTTTCCAACTGTCTGATATTTCCCGGCCAGTCATATGCCATTAATTTTTGCTCCGCCTGTTTTGAAAATCCAATGACATTTTTACTAAAATCTATATTAAACCTTTTAAGAAAGACGTTAGCTAGCAAAACAACATCATCACCACGTTCTCTACGCGGTGGTAGTTTTACTGACATTACATTCAGGCGATAATATAAATCTTCTCTAAAGTCTCCTGATTCAACCGCTTGAATTAATGGAGTAGAGGATGCTGAAATTATTTGTGCATTAAACTTTATAGTTTTGTTCGAACCAACCGGCATAAACTCTCGTTCTTGAATAATACGAAGCAATTTAGCCTGAAGAGTTAGTGGAAGGCAGGTAATTTCATCTAAAAATAAGATCCCCTCTCCCGCTGTTTCTAATAACCCTTTTTGGTCTCTTAAAGCACCGGTAAATGAGCCTTTAGTATGACCAAATAACTGAGATTCCATGAGAGTTTCTGAAAAATTTGCACAATTTACAGCAACAAAATGACTGCTATTCCTAAGGCCTTCTTTATAAAAAGCTCTCGCTATTAACTCTTTACCAGTACCTGTCTCACCGGAAATAAAAACCGGAATATTTGCCTTCGATGCTTTAGCTATGTAATCAAATATTTTTTTCATCTCGGGATCATTGGTGATAATACCGTGAAATCCGCTTACTTTCTCATCTAACTCTTCATCAACTAACTTATTTTTTTGTATATCCTCTATAGCACTTGTGACAATTAACCTCAATTCATCATTATCCCACGGCTTTGAAAGGTATTTTTGAATAATATTTTGATTGAATGCTTCGGCAACTAAATTAAAATCACTAAATCCACTCACAAGAACAGCTGAACAATAGGGAAAATTATTTTTGAGTTTTTTTAGCATATCAATGCCTGTCATAAATGGCATTTTTTGATCTGATATAACAATATCAGGGTGTATCTCGCTAGACATCTCAAGTGCTTTAATTGGACTTTCAAAACAGTACAGTTCCGCATCAATTTTTCGCAAACACCGCTTGATTGCCGATAAAACAGAGCTTTCATCGTCCACTATTAATATTTTAGGTTTGTTTTCAACTTCCATATAAGCCCTTGATTTAAAAGATAGTAGCATTACTTATGATAGGAAAAATAAGATAATGATATTCTAAGTTTAGCTTAAATACGCATAAACATAATTTATTTACCCATTTTCCCTAGAACACTATTACATTCCTACTCCCAATTAATAGTAAGTGGTGACTGCATGCTAAGGATTAACTATCAAAGTGATGGCATATATCGGCACCAACTCTATTTTTTTGAAATGAGTAAACTCAATAAGTTTAGCTGCTGGTGAGTGTATGCCGTTTGTAAGAGTGTCGTTCAGCTAATGGTGATTCGTTACCAATAGAGTATGAAAATTGCTAGGAAAAATATCTACTTTGACTTGAATAAATCAAGTTAAAAGTGTTGAAATCAACAATCCAGGATTAACATCTAAAATCAGATTGATTAAATCCCATATTTGATTTTGTCTAAAACAAATCTACTATCGACTCAAAACAACACTTTTATCACCTTTATGAAGAGTTCTTTTTCTTATGAAGCAGAATATAGAGGCTCATTTTTGTCTCGGAGATTATAGTTAGAAGTCATCACTTCGCCATAAGCACCCGCACTGCGTATCGCAATAAAATCACCACGCCTGACTTCTGTTAACTTCACCGCTTTTCCAAAACAATCAGTCGACTCACAAATAGGCCCAACGACATCATAAATCATATTATTGTCACGATTGCTTAGATTATCGATTTGATGATAACTTTGATAAAGCGCAGGTCGCATCAACTCTGTCATCCCGCCATCTATAATTGCAAAATTGGTATTAATACCTTCTTTTACATAAAGTACTCGAGAGATTAAGTTTCCACACTGAGCAACGATAGAGCGGCCTAGTTCGAAGTGAATCTTTTGCTGGGGCTCTCTATCCAGAAACTCATTAAATATCGAAAAGTAAGTCTTGAAATCTGCAATAGATTTTTCATCAGGTTGCAAATAATCAATTCCTAAACCACCACCCAGATTTAAATGTTCAATCATAACACCATGCTCTTTAAACCAGGATTGAATCTCATTGACCCGTAAACATAATCCTTGAAAAACCTTCATATCAGTTATTTGTGAACCAATATGAAAATGTAAACCAGTCAGTTTAATATTTTCATAATTTGGAATACGTTGAACTAAATAAGGCAAATCCTTTTGATTAATACCAAACTTATTTTCATCAAGCCCTGTGGTAATATATTTGTGTGTTTTGGCATCAACATTGGGGTTTATCCGTAATGAAATTTCCGCCATTTTACCTGATTCAGCAGCGAGCTGATTAATTACTTCAATTTCTTGAGCAGATTCACAATTAAAAGCCTTGATGTTAAGTTCTAATGCCGTTCTAATTTCTTTATCAGTTTTTCCAACACCAGCAAATAATATACTTTGAGATTGAAAACCAATTTCAGCTGCCAGTTTCACTTCGTTTCCACTTACGCAATCTGCACCAAACCCAGCTTGATTAATTTCCTCTAAAATAGCACGATTACTATTTGCTTTTACCGCATAATGAATATCAAAATCAAACTTTTCCGCAAAGCATTTAACTTCAGCAATCGTTTTTCTAAGAAGTGTCAAATCATAATGATAGAACGGTGTTTCTTTAAGGCTAAACTGTTTTATCAAGGCATCATCAAACATTAAACAACCCCTCGTGCAAAGCCCTTAGTGAAGCAACTTTTTGCTCTTCAGAAACTAACAAAGTAATATTATGTGCGCTTCCCCCATAAGAAATCATTCTAAGTGGGATCGTCTCAAGTGAATGAATAACTCTCGCGGCAACACCTGAACTTTCAACTAAAAACTCACCAACCACACAAACGATAGCCAAATTTTTATCAACATCAACTTTACCAAATTCAGTTAACGTTTTAACAATCGGTTCCAAATAGGTTGTATCATCAATGGTCACAGATACTGCGACTTCTGAAGTAGTAATCACATCTATTGATGTATGGTACAACTCAAATACTTCGAATACTTTTCTCAAGAAACCAGGAGCCTGAAGCATTTCACTTGAACGAATCTTAATTGCAGTGATGCCACTCTTTGCGGCAACAGCTTTAATATTCTCATTGTTACTCTTATTGGAAATAACAGTGCCACGAGCTTCTGGTTGTAGGGTATTTAAGAGAAGAACGGGAATACTTTTTTTGCGTGCAGGCCTGATGCTACTTGGATGTAATATTTTTGCTCCGAAATAAGCAAGTTCAGCCGCTTCGTTAAATGAAAGCTCTCTAATTGGCTGAGTATTTTCAACATAACGCGGGTCATTATTGTGCATACCATCTATATCAGTCCAGATTTGCACTTCATTACTTTCTAATGCGGCAGCAAATAAAGACGCAGAATAATCACTCCCTCCACGCTTTAAATTCGATACTTCACCAAATGCATTTCGACAAATAAATCCCTGAGTAACAAAAATTTCTACACTATCACTTTGATTGATTATCTGATTTAACTGCTCGGAAAGGAACGCTTCATCTGGTACCCCATCAGAGGTTAGTCTGACAAAGTCGAGTGCAGAAATCAATTTAGCCTTATAAGCTTTCTCTTGCAAATACAAATCAAATAGCTCAGTAGAAATCATTTCGCCTTTTGCCAGAATATGAAACTCTATCGCCGAAGTGCTCGACTCAATATTCGCTTCTGCTATTTCAGCAAACTGAGTTTCTACAAAACCCATGGCTGCGACTTTAGTCTGCTTGTGATTAAAAAGTTGTTCTATATATCGTTGATAGTGATTGGTTAATACATCAATTATCTCTTTAACTTTCGCAATCTCACCATGCTTATAAGCCTCTGCTATTTTTACTAAAGAATCAGTGGTACCTGAAACAGCTGAAAGAACCACTAAAACCCGACCTTGCTGAGAAACAATATTAGCTACATTTTGCATTCGCTGAGCATCTCCCAGCGATGTACCGCCAAACTTCAGAACTTTCATGTCTATTAATCGCCTTTAACTAAGAGTTCAGCTATCTGTATAGCATTCAGCGCGGCACCTTTCCAAAGCTGGTCAGCGACACACCAAAGCGCCAGGCCATTATCACAAGAAATATCTTCTCTGATCCTACCAACATAAGTCGGCATTGTTTCAGTGGCTTCAACTGGAGTGGGATATCCGCCATTTGTTCTTTCATCAATAAGCTCTATATCATTAGCGCTCTGGAACAACTCTCTAGCTTTGCTCTCACCAATATAATCTTCAGTCTCAATATTAATCGCTTCAGAATG
>CBDUHU010000295.1:0-5322 GCA_965366725.1 uncultured Kangiellaceae bacterium | reverse complement strand
AGTATAGAAGAGGCAAGTTCGTGTTGATCGACCATTCGACCAATGGATGTTACATCACGCAGGCTAATCAGGATGAAATTTATTTACGAAGAGAAGAATACCCTATATCAGGAAAAGTCTTTTTGTCCTTAGGGACTTCGATACTTCACTCATCAACCCAGATGCTTGAATTGACAGTTTAGCCAAAACTAAAGCTGCTGTTGGTTCTGTGGTTGCTCCACTAAAAGACAGGGCAATATTGTAAGTGTTTTTCAGTTGATTTTGTCTGACGCAATAAAAAGGAGCCCTGAGGCTCCTTTTATCGCATTTGAGAATGATTTTCTCTTAGCTAGCCTTTTTAGCAACTGGCTTTTTCTTCTTTGGCTTAGCTGCTTTTTTTGGCTTTTGCGCAGCAGCAACAAGACCAGCTTCTAACTTAGCCATTGCTTTTGCCTGCTTAGCTGCAAGTTTTTCAACAGCAGAAGCATCTTTCTTCGCTTGAGATGCAAGTTTTGCTTCAACCGCTTTTACTGACTTAGCAAGTGCAGCAGCTGCTTTAGCGTCAGCGTTAGCAGCTTTTATAACAAGCTTGTGAGCTTTTACTTTTGCAGTAGCAGCAGCTTTTGCCGCAATTGCTTTTACAACAGCATTCTTAGTTGCAGCAGATTTCTTTTTCTTAGCAGCATCACGTTTAGTTGCTAATGCTTTATTAGCCGCTGCAACTTTTGCTACAAGAGTCTTAAGAGTCGCGTCTGCTTTCTTAGCAGCTGCAGCTGCTTTGTCTGCTGATTTAGCTGTTGCAGTAATTGCTTTTGCTAAAACTACTCCTGACTTAGGTGCTGCTGCTTTCCTTGGTGCAGCTTTCTTCGCTGGTGCTTTTTTAGCAACTGCCTTTTTTGCAACCGCTTTTTTTGCTGGTGCTTTTTTAGCGACTGCCTTTTTTGCAACTGCTTTTTTAGCCGGTGCTTTCTTAGCAACAGTTTTGTCTACGCTGCCTTTTGCCATAATTGATCTCCACTTGTTTTTGAATGTAATAATCTCCACCCCGAAGTTTATAGTCAAGTGACATTAATTTCAAAAAAAAACACCTAAAAATGATAAAAAAAGTGAAAAAAAGTGAAATAATCTTGATCAAATTACAATTCGACGCTGTTTCTAGAAAAAACACAAAATAAAATGGAATATAAATGAGAATTAGCAATCACTAAATAAGACGAAAAATAAAAAGGTAAAGGCGCAATTCTTTCGTTAAAAATTTATTTTTCACTGGTCTGAATGTCTACCCATCCACTGATCGCTTTTGCAATTTGACTATCTTCGATATCGATTTGCTTACTATTGATTATTCCTTTACTACGCCTTTGAAACTTTGCTTTCCAATAGTGACGATCAAATCCTTCGATAAAAGGAGTTGACTGAACAGAATTTTGAATAAAAGTGTAGACTGGTATCTTTTGATCCTTGAAGTAGTATTCTATCGTTTTATTAATGAAAGGTGGTAATTGTGGTTCAAGTAATACAGCTTGAGTCAAAGCGTCATTGCTTTTTGTTGATTCAAGCATCCAAAGGGCACTGTTTTGATTCCCAATGAGTACCAGAGGATCGGAGTTTGTTCCTATTTTCTGGATTAGTTGTGAAATTAACTGATCAATGTATTGTTGGTAGGCCTGTGCGTCGCTAAAAAAATTGGTTGGCGAATTGTGGGTGGTGTTATTAGATTCGACTTTAGTCGAGTTAGTATCATCATTATTATTTTCAGACGCTTGTGGTTGCTCATTGTTTTGTTCGGTACTTTCAGCTTGCCTGACTAGCTCATATGGAAAATCCTCTAAGGGGAGATTAGGAATAAAAACCTGCCAACCTAGCTGACTAAACTGAACGGCTAGTGGTTTTATTAAACGAGTATGATCTGCATGTTCTCCCTGAGCATGAAGTAAGATAATCCTGCCTCTTAACTTTCGACTTTTGGCTCGATATTTTAGAACAACTGATTTATGAGTATCAGTTTCAAGCCATAAGGATTCATCCGCCTGATGATTTAATTCTAATAGCGATTGATCGACAGACCAGGCTATTTGTGGTGGTGACGCTAATCCATCGTTACTATCTTGAGCTTGTGTTTCAGTTTCTGTGGTTTCTGCTGCAAGTGAACTGGTTGCTGGTAAAAGTACTAAGAAAGCAAAAAATACCCTTGTTGAGGTTCTAAGAAATAAGGTTAACCTGTCTGGTAAATCCGCCAATGGTTGAACTCCAGAATACTGACTAACATTTAAATACAAATTGAATAGTGAGTATGGCACATACTTTGTCATTACAACGAATTTCTACTCTTAGTGGAAAGCCGCAGGTTTTTCTATTAGTAAGGCGCTCGCTCAATTTTATATATTCAGGTGTGATTTTATTAAGAAGTGCATGGCATATGAAGTCATCAGTGACAGGACGTAAATATCTAATTGTCGCTTCCGCGGCAACTAATTCCGTTTCATATTCATTTTTATCATACCAATACTTTAGTAAAGTCCAACCCGTTGCCATTGCCGCTGCATAGATACTTCCGGCAAAACCTGTGCTATGAACGTTGATATTAGGTTCAAGTTGAGTGGTTGTTAAAATTTCTTCCTGGCTCAGCTGATCTATTCGCCATTGCATATATCGGGTGAGTGGTATTTCATTATTTACCAGCGATTGATATTTTTTTAGCATTATTTAACCCTGAATTGTTTGTCACGTCGTTTAATTTGGTCAAACGGAACAAAAGTGTAAAAATTTTAAGTTACTAATGAATTAACACTCATTTACTAGTGAGCAATTAAAACACTAATAATGTTGGATACAATTTATTTTATATTTATTTAAGGCGCAAGTAGGCCTATGTTTGTGTAGTTAATGAGTGTAGCTAATAACCTGGCGGCTACTTTAACACCTCAAACAGGGTAAAACGAATTGAAATAATGAATTCAAATCGATCAAAGCAATCTGGTTAAGGTAATTAGCAATTATTTGATAAAGAAATCGATTAAATCACCAAATATTGCGATCTCAATTAACTGACCAAAATGACTCTGACAATTGGTGACAGACTGATATTTTTAATGACATTCTCGGCAATGGCTTTGCTTAAAAAAGTACATTGAGTAAGAAATAGCGCAAACTGGAGTTGATTGATGTTTGCTACGGTTATTTAGCCGGAGCCACTAACAACTTCAAAAATCTGGAAGAGGTATTAAGGAGTGTTTAACTAATCAATGCAAGTAGCAGCCAACACCGCCAAAAACCAAATGTATGTTGCAAAACAGGCAGATATACAGTTCACTAATAGCATGGATATGAAAGTTAGTGATGAACAATTGATGCTCAAATATGCCCAGGGTGATGCCTTGGCATTTGAGCAATTGTATGAGCGCCACAATGGCAGTTTATTTCGTTATTGTTTACGTCAGTTAAACAATCGACCGAGGGCAGAAGAGTGTTTTCAGGAAATATGGATAAAGCTGATTAATAGCCGGGTGAATTATCAGCCAAAAGCGCTTTTTACAACTTATTTATACCGCATTGCACAAAATCATATTATAGACACTTTTAGAAAAGACAAAAAAAGGCGTCAGGAAACAGAGCTTGATGAGGAGTTTCATAGCGGTGTTGAGGAAGCTATTGAGAATGATATGTCGAGTCAGATAATGCGACAAAAACAATATCAATTGCTGCGAAGTGAGATTGAGTCTCTACCTCAGGAGCAAAAGACAGCATTACTTTTAAAGCTTGATGCCGGTCTCTCATTAGAAGAAATTTCAATCGTGTTAAATTGTGGTCGAGAGACTGTAAAAAGCAGATTACGCTACGCAACTAAGCGATTAAAAACGTTGCTTGGAGAAATCAAATGACAAATGTATCACCTTTCAGACGAGGTTCAGGCAGTCATGATGATGAACTTTTATTACCTGAAGAACTGGAAACACTTTATCAGGAATATTCGAATGAAACGCCGAGTAGTGATATTGGGCGGCAAATTCGTGCTGCTGCGGAGAGAGAGTTAGTTGAACCAAATAAACGTCAGTTATTGGCGCTGCCGTGGTGGAAAAAGCTTATTTTGCCCTTGTATGCAGCTTGTGCATTTGCTTTTACAGCGATTGCTACCAATTGGTTTTGGCCTGCTCCAGTGCAATTACCACCAGGAACTTCATCTGCACCTGTTGTTATTGATATGTCCGAAAGCAGCAAAGATGTATCTGAGCCTGACAGACTAAAACAGCATAAGAAGTCCGAACAAAAAGAATTAATTCTTGTTACATATCCGCAGTTGGAGATTGAACCAGAACAGCCCGTTGATAAGGAAAAAGTTGAATTGCTGAAGTTAACTGATTCCGTACAATCATCGCTTGAACTGGAAATTCAACAGGAAATTGATAGTGATGAAATAGCCAGTGAAAAAGTACAACAAAAAGCTCAGTCAAAGGTTGCAAAGGTGCAGTTTCCAGACAAGGAAAGTTGGTCTCGCGATATTATTCGGTTGATGAGAGAAGGCGAATTCATTAGTGCCCAAAAAGAGTTAGCTAAGTTCAAAAAAGTCTACCCAGGCTACCCAATTGATGAACAAATTGAATCTTTCAGGCAATAAGTGAGATAAAAACCTGTCATAGATCAATGGTACGACCTTTTGTCTCTATACAAATAAGCGCTTTTTTGCTTGCTTCCTGCCGTCGCATCCTTATAATTCCCACACAATAGGGAGGGGATCATATGACACTGCTAGTGTTATTTGGCGATGTTTTAGTAATTTGTAATAAAAAATTACAACAAAATCCTTATTCTTTCACCCCAATCCAATAAAAAACGGGTAAACCGTTTCATAAAAAGATGGAGACATTAGATGGCCTTTAGACGCAAGTTATTGGCGAGCTTGGCCGCATTAGTAAGCTTTATGCTTAGTGCTGCCGTTCAAGCAACCGCTGAAATGAACATGCGCCCCGGTGTAACAGAAACGAGCCTCGAAGCCTATGACCTACATATGATGGTTATTTGGGTGATGACGGGGATTGCAGTTGTTGTATTTGGCGCAATGTTTTACTCATTTATTTTTCACCGTAAGTCCAAGCACCCAACTCCGGCAACTTGGTCCCATAGCACCAAGGTGGAAATTATCTGGACCACCATTCCAATTATAATACTCGTATTCCTGACAATTCCTGCTGTTAATCTGTTAATTAAGATGGAAGATGCATCAGATCCTGAAATGTCCATTCAAGTGACAGGCTCACAATGGAAGTGGCATTACAAATATCTGGATCAAAATATTGAGTTTTTCAGTAACTTGAGCACTCCCAGAGAGCAATATGAACTAAATGG
>CBDUHU010000294.1:0-5328 GCA_965366725.1 uncultured Kangiellaceae bacterium | reverse complement strand
TGCTGTTAGGTCGCCATCAAAAGACCGAACATTATACGCAACAATTTGTCTGTAAGTATAAATAAATTCTCTTCATATCCAGAGGTGATTAAGATTTCCCAGAGATTTATGGCTGGAGATCGAGTTTTCAGGTTTATAGTGTCCGTTCTAATAATTATTGGTAGTTGTTTAACTGCGAATAGAAAAAAACTTCAGCGGAAAACTGGAAACTAACAGCAAAATTAGCGATGATACGCCCAATTGGCTTAATATAAGCTAAACCAGTGATTTTACGGGTATCAATCTTCTGGAATATAAAATCACTTGTTACACCCAATAAAACGACAGATATCGATTGATAATACAGGACAATAAAATGACTGATGTAACTCGGGAAACTTTTGATGAAGTTATGGTTCCAAACTATTCTCCGCTCAAAATAATCCCTGTCAAAGGGAAAGGCGCTAAACTTTGGGACAAAGATGGTAATGAATATATAGATTTTGCAGGTGGTATTGCGGTCAATGCACTGGGCCACTGTCACCCTGATCTAGTGGATGCTCTTAAATCACAGGCTGATAAGTTATGGCATTTAAGTAATGTGTGCACTAATGAGCCTGCTTTAGAGTTAGCTCAGAAATTGGTCAATGCGACTTTTGCCGATAAAGTATTTTTCTCCAACTCGGGTGGAGAAGCAAATGAAGCTGCTTTTAAGCTGGCACGTAAATATGCATCAGAAAATTTTGGGCCTGAAAAAAATGAGATAATTTCATTTAAACAGTCTTTTCATGGACGAACATTATTTACCGTCAGTGTTGGTGGCCAACCTAAATATACTCATGGTTTTGAGCCATTACCACAAGGGATCACGCATCTTGATTTTAATGATGTTGAAATGCTTGAAAAAACGGTGTCGGATAAGACCTGTGCTATCGTCCTTGAGCCTGTACAAGGTGAAGGTGGGATTATTCCTGCGAGTAAAGAGTTTGTTACTAAAGTCAGAGAATTATGCGATAAACATAATGCTGTGATGGTAATGGATGAAATTCAGACCGGTATGGGGCGTACCGGTGAGCTATATGCTTATATGATCCATGGTATCGAACCTGATGTACTGACAAGTGCTAAAGCGTTAGGTGGTGGATTTCCAATTGGCGCGACATTAGCTAAAGATAAATTTGCAGCGGCTTTAAAGGTTGGTACTCATGGTAGTACCTATGGTGGAAATGCACTGGCATGTGCAGTAGCAAGTAAAGCATTTGACATTATCAGCACACCGGCAGTACTCGAAGGAGTAAAAGACAAGCGTGCATTGTTTGAAACCAAATTGCAGATGATTAATGAGAAGTATGATATTTTTGAAGAAGTTCGTGGCGAAGGTCTGCTAATTGGTGGTGCGCTTAAGGAGCAATTTGCAGGAAGAGCACGAGATTTTATGGTTGCATCGTTAGAGCATAAACTAATGATATTGATGGCAGGGCCTAATGTAATACGCTTTGCTCCATCATTGTTGGTAAATGAAGCTGAAATAGAACACGGAATGGCTGCATTTGAAAAAGCTGTTGCCAAGGTGGTAACTCAAGGCTAAGTCTTCTTTCCGCTAGTAAAAATGGCAGTATTCGCTGCCATTTTATCAATTTCTTAAGAAAACTCCTCTATGGACTAATGATCTAGTTAGTTTCCGATAAGATATCTTAAAACAATTAATTTTCAATATATTGAGTCAATCTTTAATAAGTTTGATCTAAGACAACACCGATTTTCAGAGTCCCATTATGTTAGTTTTAAACTAGGTGAGCGGACTCATTCTATGCCTAAAACAACAGACGTTATTATTATTGGTGCTGGGATTGCTGGTCTTGTCTGTGCGCTTGAAATACTTAGAAAAGGTAAACGGGTATTAATTATTGACGCGCAACCTCGCGAAAATGTGGGTGGACTTGCACGTTCGGCATTTGGTGGAATGGCGTTAGTAGGGACTCCGGAACAATGCGCAAAAGGGATCAAAGACTCTCCTGAACTGGCCTTCGCTGATTGGTGTTCGTTTGCTGAATACAACCAGTCTGATGAGTGGCCCAGAGCTTGGGCAAAGCGCTATGTTGAATATTCGGTCAGAGATATTTACGAGTATATACAGCAGAATGGTGGAAAGTTCCTTCCCGCGGTCAATTGGGTTGAACGGGGTCAATATGGTGGTGGTAATTCGGTTCCTCGCTATCACATATTATGGGGGGCGAGTTTATTATTTATTCAACGTCTGTATGACCAGTTGAAATCTTTTGAAGGGAAAACTCTGGAATTCAAATTCTCTCGTAAAGTCACTGCTTTAACTCATAAAAATAAGGATGTTGATGGATGCATTGCGGTAGATAATGACGGACAAATTGCTGAATATTTTGCCGATAACTTAGTTATCGCCTGTGGTGGATATACCGGTAACCTGGATTTAGTTAAGGCCCTATGGCCGGATGACTGGGGTAGTGCTCCCAGTTGTTTGCTAAATGGTTCTCACCCGCAGAATGATGGTGCAATTCAACGTGAAATAGAATTGGCTGGCGGTTTACTTACCAATCGTGAAAATATGTGGCATTATGCCGCTGGCATCCCGCACCCAAAGCCGGAGTTCGAACAACAGGGAATTAGCTTGATTCCCTGTAAATCAGGTATCTGGATTGACCATACCGGTAAGAGAATAGGTCCAGAACCTTTAATAACTGGGTTTGATACCTACCATATGTGTCGCCAGCTCAGCCGATTACAGCTTCCGCATAGTTGGCAAATACTTAATACCAGAATTGCTAATAAAGAACTTGCTGTCTCGGGCAGCGATTATAATCTCGCTATTCGTGACAGAAAAGTATTCCGCTTTGCAAAGGAAATTTTATTTGGAAATAGTCAGTTAGTTAATCAGATGGTTGAGCAAAGTGACAACTTTGTTATTGCTGATAATCTGGAACAACTAGTCGATAAGATGAACCAGTTAACTCCCGAACATTTGATATCAAAAGATAAACTTAATTGTACAGTAAACCGGTATGACACTATGTTAGCCAAAGATTCAAAGTATTGGAATGATGACCAGGTGAGACGTATTCAACAGCTAAGAGGCTGGTTTAGTGAGAGGCTTAGAACCTGTCGACCTCAGCCAATATTAAAACATACTCCATTGATTGCAATTAAACTAAATCTGATAACGCGTAAGAGTCTTGGTGGGATTAGAACCGATATACAAAGTCGCATACTAAATATAAATAATGAACCAATCAGAGGGTTATATGCAATTGGTGAAGCCGCTGGATTTGGCGGTGGCGGAGCTAGTGGTAAGCGCTCATTGGAAGGTACATTTTTATCAGGGTGTATTTTAACAGCTCGCCAGGCTGCCAGAGATTTTTAACGTTTTGGTGCATATATTTTAGTGATGCTTGTCGCTGAGTAATTCTCAATAGCGCTGGACAGAATGCTATATATAACGTAATAATCATTTGATATTGATTCATTTTTTCACGCGGAGATAATAATGAAAAAATCTGGAGCCTGGTTAGCTCGCTTTGCGTTGGAACAACTTCCGATTAGCCATGTATTTGGCATACCCGGAGTACACAATACTGAGTTATACGATGAACTTAATTCATCGGAATTAATTGAACCTGTATTGGTTACTCATGAGGGATGTGGCGCGTTTATGGCTGATGCCGTGAGCCGTGTTAGCGATCAAATTGGATGTATGTTAATTGTTCCAGCCGCAGGGGTTACTCATGCGGCAAGTGGAATTGGTGAGGCATTTCTTGATGGTATTCCACTGCTAGTTATATCTGGTGGAATTCGCTCTGACTCAGAGTTTGGTTATCAATTACACGAAATGGACCAACATAAACTACTTGAACCAATCACTAAAAAAACCTTTAAGGTTGAATCTCACGAATCAATTATTCCCATTTTGTATCAGGCTTATTTGATTGCTATTGAGGGCGAGCCTGGTCCCGTATTTGTTGAAATTCCAGTTAATATACAATTAGATAGAGGAGAGGTATCTGAAATCTCACCTTTTGTGAAGCCAGATTCACCAATGGAAATTAATGAGTCAGAGATTGATCAGGCCATCGCTTTGTTAGAGGCGGCTAAACGACCTGGAATATTTGTTGGATGGGGGGCTGTGGACGCGTTTGAATATGTTGAACAAATTGCTACCCATCTGGCAGCGCCAGTTGCAACAACTTTGCAGGGAGTTAGTGCTTTTCCTGCTAATCACCCGCTTCATGTTGGATTTGGTTTTGGTCCCGCGTCAGTGCCAGCAGCAAAAAATGCATTTGCCAAGTGCGATTGCCTGTTAGCAATAGGAACTCGATTTGGTGAAATAGCAACAGGGAGTTACGGTGTTAACGTACCTGAAAAGTTGATTCATATTGATATTAATCCAGAAGTATTTGATCGAAATTATAAAGCCTCAGTGGCGATCCAGGGTGATGCCCGATTAGTATCATCAGTGCTATTAAAGAAATTATTATTAACTGTTCCGCAAAACTCATGTGTCAGTTTACAGCAAACAATTATTCAGGATAAGTTAAAGTACCGCAATGAGTGGTGTGAGCATGATAACCTGCTCAAAGTTAACCCTTTACGCTTTTATGAGCATTTACGACAGCTGCTTGATGATGATGCAACTGTCGTTGTTGATGATGGAAACCACACATTTCTGACAGCAGAACTAATGCCAATTCACTCAATCAGAGGAATGATTTCTCCGACGGATTTCAACTGTATGGGTTACGCTGTACCGGCAGCAATCGGTGCAAAAATAACCAATCGAGACAAACAGGTTATTAGCATAGTTGGCGATGGTGCATTCCTGATGACGGCAATGGAACTGGCAACGGCTTCCGCTTTACAGCTTGGAACCGTTAACTTCATATTTAATGACGGTGAACTTTCACAAATCGCCCAGGCGCAAATGCGCCCGTATAATAGGACTACCTGTGCAGAAGTAGCATCTGTTAAGTTAGAAGGAATTGCGACTGCAACAGGTTGTGAGTATCTGTCGCTTAATAATAATAGTGAAATTGTCTCGATCATAGCTCAGGCATTGGATTTTGCTAAACAAAACAAACCGGTTATCGTTGATGTCAATATTGACTACTCAAAACCAACCTCTTTCACACAGGGAGTGGTTAAGACAAATATCAAAAGATTACCTGCTGGAACAAAAGTTAGAATGGTAGGACGTGCGTTATATCGTAAAATAACTAACAGACAATAATAGGGTAAATATTGATTACTTTGCAGAGGAGTGATTGTTAAGCGCTTGTTTTTAAACTATTTTCTGGGATGTTTCGAAGTAACAGGCGTCCATGC
>CBDUHU010000293.1:0-5367 GCA_965366725.1 uncultured Kangiellaceae bacterium | reverse complement strand
TAGCCAGATTGCCAGGCAATGTTTAATGTTTTGACTAAGATCCTTTAATTGGGTGTCATAGTGACCTTTTTCTGCTCTTCGTCTGCTCAATGTGATTAGAGAAGAAAGTTCAGCATAGGATTCTCTACAGGGACAGAGCAAGATAAGTTCCATTTTTTCTGATTGTCCAGAGTTAACTTTTATGCGAGAACCTATAATTAACTTAATGGATTGCTTTTTTGCTTCTACATGAGCGCGAACTACAGCTGCCAGACTGCATTCATCAGCGATAGCAATACCAGAATAACCCAGTGATGAGGCCTCTTTGACTAGCTCCTCAGGGTGAGAGGCTCCTGTAAGAAAGGTAAAGTTAGTAGTAGTATTCAGTTCGTAAAACATATTAATTATCCTGCCGAGTTAATTACTAACTATAAATTCCATGAATAAACCATTGCTTTTTTTGTAGATCAAAAAAAATCCAGTAGATAACTCCATTTTCGTGCTCAGCCAGAAAATAATCTCTGGTAATTTTGTTTTTCCACCAATTACCGGCAATTCTCTGCTGAGAAGAAATAATGGTCAGCTTTCCTCGCCATAGAAGGTTATGTTGGTCAAATAAAATAGGGATAGGTTTTTTTAGCAACCAGGCAGGTTGGTTTAAGTTATGATGACAAAATAGCTCGTTATTAATAGCAGAGTTATTAGTTTTTCTCCTGTCTTTTTGATGTGATTGGTCGTGTTCTGATATTTTATGAGTAGAACAACTAGCTAACTCTGGAATATGTTCAGCTTGTTGCTGAATGGTGTAGCAACTAGCATAACCAAGTTTAGCCCTTATTTTATAAATAAAGTCGTTATTTTGATTAAAAGCATGTGCTTCAGAAAATAACTTTTCAGTATAGCTGCTTAACGAAGTCAATTTGTCTACTTTCAGTTGGATAGCTTCAACAGGAGCTTGCAATGTATAACGTTCAAGAGCTAATAATGTCAGGCTGATTAAAGTATTATTATTAATTTCAGAAGTTGAAACATCAAATTGAAGGCAGTTTTTTTTGCTATCAAATAACTGCCACTGTATTTGTTGACAACTTTTTTGTTGAATGGTTAAGAATTGACAAAGGTTATCAATTAGTTGTTTTATTGGTAAATGCAAGCCTTGCCGATGATGAATGACATTGATGAAATCTGTTTTCTGAGAGAATATCTCTGGTGGAATAAAGTATTGCTTTGGATCTGCTCGTTTTCCATAGAGTGTTAAAAAGTAATTAACTGTTTTTCTGCCAAAACGCTTACTAACTGAAGCGGTATTAAGTTCGTTGAACTCTCCAACTGTCTGGACGCCAATAGACTTTATCTGTTCAATTGTTTTTTCTGGAAGATTAACTGCTTCTATGGGAAGCAGTGAGAGTTTTTTTTTAAATAATTGTAAGTTGATTTTTTGCTCTTCTGGTAACCAAAAGCAGAATGAGTCAAATGACGGTATTAAGGAATATACTTTAGCTGACTCAGCAGTTTTGCCAATTGCTAAATGATAATTAAAGAAAGTTTTTTTTAATTCTCGCTTGATTAAGGAAGTTAAGTTCTCACAGTTTTTGTAAAGCTTTAAACAATGTGAAATTTCAATAAGTAATAAATTGTTTTTTTCAATGACAATAGAAGGTGAGTAGGCATATAGCGATAATGCAATGTTTTCTAATTGCTGTTGTTCCTGATAAACGTTTCTTTCAAATAATTGTAGTTCATCGCATAAAGAATAAGCATGACTAATTTTATGATTGATTTTAATTCCGTATTCTGCAGCTTTTTGGTTAATACAGATAATATGATTATTTTCCATAACTCCTTGTGGTTGGTTATGAACGCTAGAATGACGTTCAATAGATTGTAGAGGTAAATGAGAGAAGTGAATAGATAGCCACATAATCTTAATGGTTGAATTAATGAAATGGATTGGTTGTTAGATTAGCTGAAAGCTTATTGAGCAAAGTTGTATTATATTTTTTCGACTGATTACAAACATGAAGATCAGTTTTCTGCTTATCTGATTGTTGCTTTTTTTGAATGGGATTAAAAACAGGCCAGTAAGCGGCTGGTAACGAGTTCCAGTGGACTCTTTCCGGAAACAGGTTTAAACAAACCTTTTGGCCATTTCTATTTCCAGGTTGTTTTATGATTGATAGATGTAGTTGACTGTTTTGAAGCTGCATAGCGATGCGTAAAATTGCAGCAGACGCCTGCTGTTGATATTTTATGTTTCTTAAGATAATTCCCCAACAATTGCCTCTTTGGGCTGCCAGATTTAATTTTCGTATTTCATTGTCCAAAGGTTGATCACTTAACCAAAGCAACACTGCGGAAGATGATTGTGAAGCCATTGCTTGCTGTGCTGCCCATATTGACTCACTATTTGTTTTAGTTTGAACGACCAGTATTTTTTCAAGCTGAAGTCCCTGACCATGTAGAGCGGGAGCGTAAGGGGAGTAGGGAGGGTTAATCCAGGTAATATGCCCTGAGTTAAGCGATAGTTTTGCCAGTAACGGGGACAGCAAACGAATTTCTCCTATTCCATGCTGACTAAGTAATAATTCTGAGATAGCAGCTTGTGGCCAACCACCACAGCCTAGCTGATTGTCTAATTCTACATAGCCTGTACTGGCTGCCGGGCGTAAGCTTTTTTGCTGTGAGCCCTGGCAAAGTTTGCTGGTTTGCAATAGTTGTTTGATTATCGGAGAAAAAGGCATAATTGAAATAAATTTGTTTAAACTACTTGTATAAGTAGCATTAAAATAACTAGTTATCCAGTTGTTTTTTTGCTATTTGAGATAAGTATTTGAATTTACGAAAGCTTTATTTTACATAAAGAGGCCTTTTTCAATATGCTGACAGATGATGTGCCTGCATATTGGTGGGTATGTTTTTGAATAACATGTGATAACAAAAAGCAGGTGGGGTAAAGTCATCTACTATTATAAGGCTTATATCCTTTGTTTTGCTGGCTTTAAGGGGATTAATTATCGGTATGATGATGTCATCAAGGTTTGAACAATGATTAATTTAGTAAGGTTGCGATAGCCAATATAATTAGTACTAACTGGGAGAGTTTTACTATGTCTGATAAAAAAGTTGATATAGCCATTGTTGGTGGTGGAATTTCGGGTGTCTACTCTGCCTGGCGTTTGCAACAAGCTTATCCTGAGAAAAGCATTGTATTGTTTGAGCGAGCCAACAGTCTTGGTGGTCGAATATGGACGGAGTTTGCTCCAGGTGTGGATAAGGTGCCTATGGAGCTTGGGGCAACCTGGTTTAGTCGAATGCATTTGTATGTTTATCCATTGATTGTGGATAAATTAAATTTACCTATAGTTAGTGCCAACTACCAACCGGGCTTATATTATTTACGCGGTAGCCACCTTAATTTCAATGATTTTGAGAACTCGAATAAGGTGCCCTATCAGCTTGATAAAGATGAAGCAGGCAAGAATCCCTATATTATTTTCTGGGAAGCCATTCAAGCTGTAGTCACAGGAATTGAAAAATTTATTCCGTTAACAATAGATAATTATTACCAGGCTTATGAGTTTTTGCAAAATTATCAGGTTGATGGAGTTAAGTTATATCAATGGGGATTCTGGAATCTTCTTTCAACCAAAATGAGCAACGAGGCACATGAACTGCTAGCATCAAGTACTGGTGCCAATTCAGAAGTGGATAATGCCAATGCTTTTGACTCTATCTGGCAATATTTGATTGCGTCATGTCCGGATAACTTCCGAATTCGTGATGGTTATCAGTTACTTCCTGATACTCTGGGGAAAAATTTTGAGGAGTCTGGTGGAAAAATATGTTTACGCCATAGTCTATCGTCAATTGAGTTTTCCAATGGAGATGTTGAACTAACATTTGAGGTTAATAAAGAACAAATAAAAGTTTGCGCAGAAAAGGTTATTGGCTCTATGCCACCTGCGGCATTGAAAGCTATCAGGATATATGAAAATAGTAAAATAATTTCCTGGCCACAACAAATAAATGCGGTATATGGTGTTCCTTTTGCTAAGCTCTTTACAGTTTATGAGCGGCCCTGGTGGCAGGATGTTATTGGAGGACCTGGCCAGATTAGTATTAACAAATTGGCTATTTCTTATACTAATCTTCCCTTGTTAAGTTGTTATTATCTGGGAGCCAGCAATTATGCCGATTCGGGACGAGCGCTGATGATTGGTAGTTTTGCTGATTGTGCTGACAATAGTTATTGGTCAGGCTACTGTGAATCTGAGCGGTTTTTACCGGTGAAATCTCCATTATCTGGTGGCAAGCTTGAAAACATGAAAGCGCCACAAAAACAAGTTGATGCACTTCAGAAGCAACTCAAGTTAGTTCATCAATATGATGTTCCTGAACCAATAGATGCCTGGTATCACGATTGGGCTCCTTATCCATGGGGGGGAGCAGTGCATCAATGGCGGCCTTGGAATAAAAGTTGGGAAGTGGCAAAATTGATGATGCAGCCGATAGAAAATCGTTCACTCTATACTTGTGGTGAGGCTTTTTCTGAGGTACAAGGTTGGGTCGAAGGAGCTTTGAGTAACACCGAAATGTTATTGCAAAGTCATTTTGCTTTGGATAAACCTGAGTGGGTGAGCAATTATAATCCACCCATTCGATTAGTTGGGACTGGAGAACCCATAATACCAATGCCATTACCTGGTTAATGGACGCTAATACTGTAACTATTTAATTGATTATTTCTAAAAGAGGGAAAAAGATAATGTCAAAGCTTGTAGATTTTTTGGATGCCTTAGGTTCTGATGCCGATTTTCGTGAGCGTTATAAAGCAGATCCTGAAACTGTAATGATAGACTTTGGCCTCGACGAAGCTGAAAGATCAGCTATACTCGATGCAGATATTGATGCAGTTAAGAAATTATCAGGGTTGGATGCTGATTTAAAAATAATTGTCGGAATATTAAGTTATAAACCAACAAAATAAATAAGATAAGTGATATGTATCAAAAAGCCCTGAAAGGAGTGAATCTATTTTTGAGATGTTTTTTTCTCCTTATTATAAGTTGGGGCTCTGCGGCTTATAGTCAAATTGAAAACTCACAGGCTTTGCTGGAACGATTAGATGGAATGGTTAATCTACTTTCCCATGAAGCCTCTGATATATTGCACCATTTAGAGGTACAGACTGACTCGCTTACCAGTGTGCAGAAAAAACAGTTAAAAATCCAGCAAGCAAGAGTCGCTTTATTATCTGGTGAATATGAAAAAAGTATCAGTCTGCTTCAAGCTGAGTTAAGTCAAAAAAAGCCTAAAAACCAACAGGTAAGAGCGTATAATATGCTGACTTTTGCGTATCAGATAAGAAATGATTTTTCTAATGCTTTT
>CBDUHU010000292.1:0-5371 GCA_965366725.1 uncultured Kangiellaceae bacterium | reverse complement strand
TTTTCATCTGCTTTGGGGTGAGATTTTGTGCTTCATCAATAATGACAAACTTATTGATGAAAGTTCGTCCACGCATAAAGTTTAATGAACGAACCTTGAGCCATTTTTGCAGAATATCCTGAGTTGCCTGACGACCCCAGTCATCGTTAGATTGAGAGGGCGAAAGAACTTCAAGATTATCGGTAAATGCTCCCATCCAGGGATTCATCTTTTCTTCTTCAGTGCCTGGTAAAAAACCAATATCTTCACCGACAGGTACAGTTACCCGAGTGACAATAATCTCGTTGAAACGTTTACGTTCGATAGTTTGTTCCAGTGCCGCTGCCAGCGCCAATAGTGTTTTACCGGTTCCTGCTGGCCCCTGTAATGTAACAAAGTCGATATCCGGGTCCATTAACAGGTTTAATGCAAAGCTTTGTTCAATATTGCGTGCAGTAATTCCCCAGATATCGTTTGCTGGAGTAGAGTGATCGGTGGTCAGTTCAATGGTTGCAGAATGCTCATCTTTTTCTCTGACAATGGCAGAAAAACCAGAACCATCATCCATATAAACGAATTGATTGATTACCCAGTTTTTAGTTAATGGACCTGAAACCTGATAAAAGGTGTGGCCTTCTTCCTGCCACGACTTCATTTCTTTGTCATGGGTTTCCCAGAAGTCCGCAGGTAGAATATTTTGTCCAGTAAATAAATTTTCCAGATCATCCAACACCTGATCATTGAAGTAATCTTCAGTATGAACACCTAATATTTTAGCTTTGATGCGGAGATTGATATCTTTTGATACCAGGGTAACTAATTTATCCTTATTATCCTGTTGAAGCGCGTGAGCAATACTGACAATGGTGTTATCAACCTTACTTGAGGCCAGCCCGGTAGGGAATTCATCAAGGGTTATATCAGTGGTCTGAAAAAATAATAGGCCATCGGTTCTATCTTCGGCAGGCAGATAAGGTGAGTTACCCAGAGGAAGCCCTTTACGGATATCTGTCTCGTTGGCTGATTTCATCAATTGGTCGAAGTAACGACTGACCTGGCGAACATTTCTGGCAACTTCCGATAATCCTTTTTTGCCGTTGTCCAGTTCTTCCAGAACTACCATGGGGATATAAACATTATGTTCCGCAAAACGGAATATTGAAGTAGGGTCGTGCATCAGCACATTAGTATCTAAAACGAATAAGCGTGAACCAGAAAACTTTAATCTTGGCATTAATCCATTCCTTATTTCGTTGGCTTGTGCTCGACAACCTTAATTGACTCAACAATTAAATTTGAGTTAAAACTCTGAGTTGTCGAAAGCCCGTTAGTTGATAATTAGTTTAAAGTTGCTCAAGTGTCTGTAAAACTTCTTCAACATGGCCTTTTACTCTTAATTTCCTCCATTCGTTAGTTAATTTGCCTTCTTCATTGAATAGAAAAGTACTTCTTTCAATGCCAAGGTATTCTTTCCCATAGAGTTTTTTAAGCTTGATAACATCGAATTTTTTACATAGCTTTTCTTCAGGATCAGATAGCAATTCAAACGGAAACTCCTGTTTTTCCTTAAATTTTTCATGGGATTTGATAGAGTCTCTGGATACTCCGAAAATAACACAGTTTAATGCTTCAAATTGCTTAATTCTGTCGCGAAAATCCTGTCCTTCTGTGGTACAGCCAGGTGTGCTGTCTTTAGGGTAAAAATATACGACGACATTTTTTCCTTTTATTTTAGCTAAGTTAATTGTCTGCTCACCGGTGGCCTGCATATTTAAGTTAGGTAATTTAGCGCCAATTTTCATTGATTCATTTTATCCTGATTAAGTTAATTATTGGGCATAGGGTTCCATTATGCCATCTAAATTTGTCTTTGCACAAAATTGATGGAAACTATCACGAATTTCGGAAACGGTTACCTGATTTGGAATGTTAACCGTCAATTTGATAACACCAACTTTAGCACCAGTTTGTTGAGCGGCATAAGTGTTACAGCTCATTTCCTGAATATTAATATTCTTCTCACAAAAAAAGCTCGTTATTTCCTTAGTGATCCCCGCGTTATCAAGGGCAATGATCTTTACTCTGTAAGGTAGTTCGGATTTTGATTCGGCAGGTTCAGTTCTACGCATCATGGTGGTCATTCCCATTGCGCTGGCCTTGCTGGGTAGTACATGCTCAAGTTTTGCTATCGCAGTCCATTCACCTTTAGCCATCAGTATCAGGCTAAAAGTGTTTCCCATCGACTTCATTTTACTTTCCAGAATATTGCAGCCACAGGCGGTGACCAATGCAGTTATTTCATTAGCAATACCTGGCCTGTTTGGTGCAATGGCCGAAATAACAAGATGATTAGACATACACTTCCTTTTTATTATTTTAGTTTAAATAGTATAGGTTTTGTTTTAGTCGTATAAGTTCAGTAGGTTGTATTGCCGTCCCAGTTTGCCAATTTTAATCAATCCAGCCAGATGGTCAATAATGAACATCTGGCACAGGATTATACGATTTCGCCAACTTTGAGGATTTTTAGCGCATTGGTGCCACCCAGAATCCCCATATGGTCGCCTTTGGTCAGTGCGATCAGATCACCTTTTTTAACCACACCACGCTTTAGTAACTCTTCTGCGACTAAATGATTAACACTTTGCCTTGATAATATAGTTGGGTCAAAACTGATGGCTTCAACACCACGAAAAAGTGCCATTTTGCTTTTGGTGGCTTCTTGACGGGTTAGTGCGTAAATTGGCATACCACTTCGTATTCTTGACATAAGCAAAGGGGTTGCGCCGGATTCGGTTAAACAGGCAATTGCCTTAATGCCGGGCAAATGGTTGGCTGCGTACATTGTAGCCATAGCAATGGTTTCATCAACACGATCCCACTGGAGTTCAATACGGTGACCAGATATCTGGGTAGATTTTTGCTTTTCAGCACCTACACACGCTCTCGACATGGCTTCGACAACTCGAATAGGGTGTTCTCCCATTGCTGTTTCTGCTGATAACATAACCGCATCAGTGCCATCAAGGACGGCATTAGCAACATCAAAAACTTCCGCTCTGGTTGGGATCGCATTGACGATCATTGATTCCATCATTTGAGTTGCAGTAATCACTACGCGGTCAAGGGCACGAGCGCGATTAATAATTTTCTTTTGTACGCCAATTAGCTCTGCATCACCAATTTCAACCCCCAGATCTCCCCGCGCTACCATGACCGCAGCGGAAGCCCTGATTATATTGTCGAGAGTTTCATCACAGGCGACTGTCTCAGCACGCTCTATTTTGGCTATAATACCGGCGTTGGAGCCAGCTGCTCGCGCTAATTTCTCGGCAAAACGAATATCTTCGGCGGTTCTTGGAAAAGAAACTGCCAGATAATCAACTTCCATTAGTGCAGCGGTTTTTATATCCTCCATATCCTTATTGGTTAGTGCCGCCGCTGATAGCCCACCACCTTTCAGGTTAATTCCCTTATTGTTTGAAATTGCTCCGCCTATGATGATTTGAGTGATGACCCGGCGGGCTTCAATTTTAGTGACTTCCAGCTCTATACGACCATCATCGATAAGTAATATATCACCAACGGAACAATCATCTGGTAGCTCTTTGTAGTCTATGCCAACTTGTTTTTGATCGCCTGAAAGCGGGTCAAGACCACCGTCGAGGATAAATGTATCACCTTTGTTAATAGTGACTTTTGTTTCTTTAAACTTGGCAATTCTAATTTTAGGTCCCTGTAAATCACCTAATATTGCAATATTTAAATCAAGTTCCTTGGCAACTTTGCGAACCATCTGGGTTCTTTTAATGTGATCTTCAGCACTACCATGAGAAAAGTTCATTCTGACAACATTAGCGCCAGCTTTAAATAATGCACTGAGTGCTTCTTCATTATCTGTTGCAGGACCCAGGGTAGTAACAATTTTTGTACGACGTAGCAAAGTAATCTCCAAAAAGCTCATTAAACAGACAATGAGCGATGTAATCGGTGGTTTGGTTAAAAAGTAATCAGTATTGTAGACAAGTAAATTTTTATTAATTTTTACTGATTCTAACCTTGAATTTCATTCGATGTAACCCAATTGTTAGGCCAATACGTAATTTAGCCCGTTATTTTTGTTAACGACTAATTTTTATACTAACCATCAATGAATTGAAGGACCTGGCAATGTCTGAAACGATTAATAAAGAAACTCATAGTTTTCAAACAGAAGTAAAGCAATTATTGCACTTGATGATTCACTCGTTATATAGCAATAAGGAGATCTTTTTACGCGAACTTATCTCAAACTCCGCTGATGCATCTGATAAGTTGCGTTTTGAAGCACTTAGTCATGATGATTACTTTGAAAATGATAGCGAACTTAAAATACGAGTTACCACTGATAAAGAAGCTGGCACACTGACTATATCAGACAATGGTATTGGTATGAGTCAGGAAGAAGTGATGACCAACCTTGGAACTATTGCCCGTTCAGGCACTGCTGAATTTATTGCGGCTATGTCAAAGGAGCAAAAGGCAGACAGTAATCTAATTGGTCAGTTTGGGGTAGGATTTTATTCTTCATTTATTGTTGCAGACGAAGTAGAAGTACATACTCGTAAAGCTGGCTTAAAAGCTGATGAAGGTGTTAGCTGGATATCAAAAGGTGAAGGTGAGTTCAGTATTGAATCGATCACTAAGGAAGGACGTGGTACTGATATTATTCTTCATTTAAAAGAAGACGAGAAAGAGTTTTTAGAGCCATGGCGCCTGCGTTCAATTATTGGCAAATACTCTGATCATATCTCACTGCCGGTTGAAATGGAGAAAGTTGACGCTGGTAATATGGGTCAGGAAGAAGAAAACAAAGAAGAAGATGAAGTTGTTATTCCTGAGTTTGAAGTGGTTAATAAAGCTACTGCATTATGGACTCGTGCTAAATCAGAAGTTGAAGAAGAAGAGTACAAAGAGTTCTACAAGCATATTTCACATGATTTTAATGAGCCGCTAGTCTGGTCTCATAATAAAGTTGAAGGTAAGCAGGAATACACAAGCCTATTATACCTCCCTAAGAAAGCACCATTTGATTTATGGACCAGAGACAAGCCACGTGGTGTTAAGCTTTATGTACAGCGTGTTTTTATTATGGATGATGCTGAACAGTTCTTACCTGTTTATCTTCGTATGGTCAGAGGGGTATTAGATTCCAATGATTTGCCATTGAATGTTTCACGGGAAATTCTTCAGGATAGTGCAGTAACCCAGTCTCTGAAAAATGCCTGTGTTAAGCGTGCGCTGGCGATGTTGACTAAAATGGCGAAGAGCCAGAAGGAAGATTATCAAGGTTTCTGGAATGAATTTGGTAGTGTATTAAAAGAAGGTTTAGCTGAAGATCATGCCAATAAAG
>CBDUHU010000291.1:0-5373 GCA_965366725.1 uncultured Kangiellaceae bacterium | reverse complement strand
ACGCTTGTATTAGTTGTTTTATTGACTGGGTAATTAATTACTTTGGTTTTAATGAAAATGATCGATGTATTAGTCATGCCCCATTACACTTTGACCTGTCACTGTTAGATATTTTTGCATCTCATAGTGCAGGTTCTACCATTGTGCTTGTTCCTGATTCTATGTCAGGTAATCCCAGGTATTTAACCAAATTTATTGCAGACAAAAAGATTACGGTATGGCAGTCAGTACAATCGGTTCTTATATTGCTATTAAAATATGGTGGGATTGAAAAATATCAATATCCAGAACTTCGTCACGTTCTTTTTGCTGGCGAGAAGATGGGCGTTGAAAACCTTAAAGGTATTTCACAACACTTTAATTGCGCAGATTTTCATAATATTTATGGCTCAACTGAAACCAATGATACCTTTATCTATTCTATTCCAAGTTCAATTGATGTCTACCCTGATCCTCTGCCAATAGGTCGACCTCTACCCTATGTCGATTACCGGATAGTTGATGCGAACAACAATCAAGTTTCCGATAACCAGGAAGGCCATCTGCTGGTTAAGACACCGACAATGATGCGCGGTTATAAGGGTGATTCTGGTAATAATGAATTGAGTCTTGTAGACAGCAATAGTCTGCATGACTTAAAAGGATTTTATCCGACTAAAGATATCGTCAGGCAGTCAGCTAGTGGAGAGTTGATTTTCTGCGGGCGAACAGATGACATCGTAAAATCAAATGGCTACAGAATAAATATTCTCGAAATAGAAGGCGTTCTTCAGCAACACCAGGATATCAGTGATGTTGCAGTAATTGCGATAGCGGATGATGAAATCGGCAACAGGATAATCGCTATTACCACTACGCCGGTTAATCAAAAATTAACCCCTATTGACCTTAAACAGTACTGTGCACAACACTTAGCCAAATATGCAGTACCTCACGTGTTTGAAATTGTAACAACCCCTCTTCCCAAAACTTCATCTGGGAAGGTTAATAAAAAAGCAATCATTAAATCAAGGAATAATCATGTCAAAACTGCATAATTTAAAGCAATACATAATCGAAGAATTTATCCCTGATGGGCGTATTGAGGAGATCCCTGACAACCTGGATCTTATCGAAAATGGAATATTGGACTCACTAGCAGTCTTGAAATTAGTTGCATTTATTGAAGACCATTATGACATTGCTTTGGAGCCAGAAGAAATATCACCTGAATGTTTAAATTCGATTGATGCTATCGATGCGCTGATTGCTCAAAAAACACAAAGCAATGCGACTCCAGCTTAAGCTCAGTCAACAGAAGCAATAAACATGCAATCAAAGATTAAAATATGTGGCGCAACAAAGGCTAGTGACGTTTGGCTGCTTGATGAGGCTGGTGCGTCATATGCGGGGCTTTGGTATGGAGTACCAAAAGGAAAGCACAACCTTGAACTAGAAAAAATAGAGGAGCTTTCCAATCTACCAACTAAGTCTCTTAAATTTATTCTGGTTACGATGAACCATAACATTGCGCAACTTCGAGAAGCGGTCAATGCTGGAAATATTGCAGGCATCCAATTTCACGGATTCCAATTACCAGCATTTATACAGAAAGTTAAAAAGGAGTTTGGAGACTCATTAAAAATTTTTAAAGTTCTGCATATTAAAAACGACCAATGTCTGGAAGAAGATCTTGTCGCTCGTTATCTTGAGGCAGGAACAGATATTATAATTTTAGATAGCTATCAGAATAAAACAAATATTGGTAGTACAGGGTTAGCAATAGCCGATGGTTTTTTAACGGACTTTCTTTCTCGATGGAAAATCTCCGAGAAGGTTATGATTGCTGGTGGCATTGATGAACATTCAATTGGCTTAATCAACAATCAGCATAAGCCTTATGGTATTGATATTGATTCAGCAGCAAGAATTGATGGCGAAATATCCAGAGAGAGACTTAGAGAGATAATACGATAAAAACTATTAAACTCGCTTAGGTCTTAATCGACCAATAAAAACACCAAAAGATTTCTGTTATTTTTTGGGAATTAGATAAAAGAAATAGAAAAATTACATCAAAAAAGGAGAAAGAAAATGATTGTCAGAAACATTGACGAAATATTAAACTCAAAGCGTGAAGTTCCATGGGGGAATGGTCAAAGTCGACGTTTCCTTATCGAAAGTGACAATATGGGATACAGTCTCACTGACACAATTATTAATGCGGGAACTACATCACTACTTGAATATAAGAATCATCTTGAAACCTGTTATTGCATCGAAGGCGAAGGTGAAGTTAAAACTTATAATGAAGGTAAAACATATCCTATTACAGTAGGAACTATGTACGCCCTGGATAAAAATGACAAACATTATCTGACAGCACATTCAACAATGCGCTTGATTTGTGTATTTACTCCTGCACTTCAAGGGCACGAATCTCATGACTTGACCGGTGAAGATAGTTCTCACTATTAAGCATGACATGAAAAATCTTCTCTCATATTTTTGAGAGAAGATTAACTGAATTAAGCCTAATCCAGCGGATACCCCAAAGAGTTATTTTATGAAATCAATAAAGCCTGAATACTTAGAACCAACCGAGATTATTGACAGCGACAGTCCTCTGGTAAAACAATATGCTGAAGATATCACCAAGGGCAACTATGATGACCAGGTAGCAGTAGCTGTTGCGCTGTATTATCGGGTCAGAGATGATATTTCGTATAACCCTTACATAGCATATCATCGAGAAGAATCTTATAAAGCGAGTAATATCGTTAAACTAAAGAAAGGCTATTGCGTAAGTAAAGCATCATTACTTTGTGCACTTGGAAGAGCCTGTGGTATTCCTTCAAGAGTAGGCTTTGCAACGGTCAGAAATCATATTGCGACAAAGCAACTCATTGAATCAATGGGAACTAATGAATTTGTTTATCATGGTTATACCGAATTTTATCTTAATGGGAAATGGGTCATTGCAACTCCAGCATTCGATAAAAAAACTTGCGAGAGACATAATGTTCAACCTTTAGAGTTCAATGGTACTGATGATTCAAAATACCAGGTATATAACAATGAAGAAGCTTTATTTATGGAGTATCTTGATGATCATGGTAGTTATTCAGATATACCGGTAAAAGAAATCATCATTGCATTTCGTAAGAAGTATGGTGACGAAATAGTCCAAAAATGGATCGATGCTTTTGACTCAATGCGTGGCATAGCTAAGCGCAAATTTGATCAAGAGGAAGTCGTAAAGTAGGTTAAAGCAAGTACTTAAAAGGAGCAATAACATTTGCACAACTGGAATTATGTTTATACAAATCAAGTTTCCTTAATGCAATTGTTATTAATCTCATTAGTGAGAAAAAAAGTATGCCCCACACATATTTAAAAAGAATTCTAGACGCTCGAATTTACGATCTGGCAGTCGAAACACCGCTAGATATCGCCCCTGTTATTTCAAGTTTAATTGATAATAAAGTATTTCTTAAACGAGAAGATTTGCAGCCGGTTTTTTCTTTTAAAATCAGGGGAGCTTATAACAAATTACTCCATCTCTCAGAGGCTCAAAAATCTGCCGGTATTGTTACCGCTTCAGCTGGTAATCATGCTCAAGGTTTGTCATTGGCAGCAAAGCATATTGGCATTCAACCTTTATGTGTTATGCCGTTAACCACACCTTCAATTAAAGTTGATGCGGTTAAACGCCGTGGCGCCAATGTACTACTACATGGAAACACCTACAACGAAGCCTCTCAGCACGGTAGGAAACTCGCGAAAGAGCGAAATATGACATACATTCCTCCTTACGATGATCCAGATGTTATTGCAGGTCAAGGTACCGTTGCAGTAGAAATATTAAGACAACATACAGGACACATTGACGCCATATTTATTCCTGTTGGTGGTGGTGGATTATGTGCTGGAATGGCAGCTTACATAAAATCGATTAGGCCGGAAATAAAAGTTATTGCAGTTGAGGCTGAAGAATCAGCCTGCTTAAAAGCTGCGTTAAGAGAAAATAGGAGAGTAACATTATCCAGAGTAGGAGCATTTGCTGATGGTGTTGCTGTTGCCCAAATAGGAAAAGAAACATTTAGAATAATGAAGCAACTGGTTGATGAAGTTGTTACTGCCAGTACCGATGAGATCTGTTCTGCAATAAAAAACATCTACGAGGATACTCGTTCAATTGCTGAACCTGCAGGCGCTCTATCGCTGGCTGGATTAAAAAAATACACTCAAAAGTATGATCTTAAAGATAAGGTTTTTATTGCCATTAACAGTGGTGCAAATACCAATTTTGACCGTCTTCGTTACATTTCAGAAAGAACAATGGCATGTGAAGAAAAACAGTTGGAGCTTCCAGAAATCCCATCAACAAATGAAGTTTCAGAATTTAATAAGAAGACGATTTACCGTCCAAAATACGGCCATGTCACTAACTAACAGGTAAATAGACCGTGATAAAAACAAGTAGAATCGAAAATGTACTTAACAAAAACCGGTTAAATAATAGACGTAACTTAGTCACTTACTTAAACAGTGGAGATCCTACTCTGGCAATCACCGCCAGCTTGATTAGACAATGCCATGAAAACGGCGTCGATCTTATCGAGCTTGGTGTTCCATTTCCAAACTCTTTTACCGACGGAAAAACAGTAATTAACTCTCACAAACGCGCATTAAAAAACAAAGTCACATTTGAAGATGTTATCGAAATGGTCAAATATCTTCGAACAGATTGTCAAGTTCCGATTGTACTACTTGCCGACTTTAGTCATACGGTAAAACCGAGAGGTATCGAATATATTGTTAAACAATGCGCTGATGCAGGAATAGATGGGATCTTATTACATGGTTTGCCACCTTTGTATATAACTGACTATTTACAACAAACTAAGGCTTATAATATCGATCCGATATTCAGTTTGTATCCGAACAGCAGTAAGGAAATGATCGACAAAGTAGTCAATATTAGCAGTGGTTTTATTTATCTTGTTTCTCAATATGGGAGAACCGGTGGGATTATTGACTTTACCAGCAAACAACTTAATCAATTCTATACTAGTGTTCGTCAGGCAACTTCAATACCCTTAATGGCCGGTTTCGGCATTAAAGGACTAAATGATATGAACACCATATTCACTCACTCTCAAGTTGATGGAGTAATCATGGGCAGTGCTATCTGTCATATTATCGAAAGTAGCGAAAGTGATTTGATAGAGATTCAGGACAAAGTTAAGCTTTATTTAAATTCAATCAATGTAGCCAAAAATATTGGTTATCCAGATAGTGATGTTAAGAGGAACCAACATGAGCTTACTTCGTGAAATCATTCGTAATAAAACAGGAATCAAATATGAGGAATACGCTGATTATCTAAAT
>CBDUHU010000290.1:0-5380 GCA_965366725.1 uncultured Kangiellaceae bacterium | reverse complement strand
TAGCACTACAAACTTCTGCCGCTGATGTTCCAAATCATATGAGTAATTCTTATGTACTTAATTCAAAAGTTGATTTTTGGGGAGTGAATTTATACCCCATTTCAAATTATGGTGATAACTATGCCAGTTATGTCACTGCTAACCCAGATAAAGCAAAACCTTTGATGATTACCGAGTATGGCGCTTTAAGTGTTACTCACAGTCCTGATGTAGCAGGGTGGCCGGGTTGTGGTAAAGCTTGTCCTGTTGGCAAGGAAAAGACTGCTAATGAGCAGAAA
This sequence comes from uncultured Kangiellaceae bacterium, assembly GCA_965366725.1. Taxonomy (GTDB): domain Bacteria; phylum Pseudomonadota; class Gammaproteobacteria; order Enterobacterales; family Kangiellaceae; genus Aliikangiella. The sequence goes on along the minus strand of CBDUHU010000290.1, from coordinate 5,102 downwards.
GCTACGACGGATATTGGCAAAAATTACGCAAAAGCAACCAATCCAGCCCATCCTTTTTTTAACGGTTTTTACTATTTTGAATACTCTGATGAGTGGTGGAAAATGAAAAAATCGGGTACTGGAAAGACAATTGATAATGAGAATACCGATCATCTCTGGATTCATGATTTAGGAACCGCTGCGGGTGGTGGTGAATCTGCCAGTGGTTATTGGGATGAAGAGTGGTGGGGGCTATTAGCTGTTCAACGGACAGGTTATGATGTTTCTTTCGATAAAAACAGCTATCAAAATAACCAGGTTGCCTGGATTCCCGGTGCGGCATATTACAAAACGCCACCAGACTACTTGATTCCACGTCCTCAATTGGCAAAGCTGGTGCAACTATATACTGGCGATAAGAATAAGACCTTAGCGGATATTCCTACTCAAAATACATTTACTCTGAGTAACGCAACTTCTTCGACCAACATCGCTGCACTTTATGGCTTTGAAAAAACACCCGCTAGTGATAAGACTTATCAGGCTACTTTTGACATTAGTCCTGGTAAAACTGCGGCAGTTGCTATGCCTGCTAATATTCAGTCGTTTGTGATTTATAACACCAATAGCTGGGTGCCATTATGTACCAATCTAGCGAGTGGAATTTCCAGTCATGCAGGGGCGACTTTATATGTTTCAGAAGTGTCTGGTGATTATACGTGCGGTTATACAAAACCTGCTCCAATAACCGTTGATTGCAACGATCTGGCGACTAATTATCCCGCCAGTTGTGCACCAAGACCCGGGAAAAATTATGGGCCAGGCATTACTTATGGTTGTGGTCATGGTGTTCATTGTAGTCTGATTGCAACCGGCGGAAAATATAATAGTTGTAGCGCTGCGCAAAAATTTGGTTGGGTGGCTTCACAATATTATTTTCATCAAACAACCAAGAGTGCTTCCGATTGTTCCTTTGGTGGTGTTGGTCAATATGTTGGTGGTCATTAGGTTGAAACAAGACAAAACAAACGAATATTACTATTGATTATTTTCCAGTTGCAATATGGTATCGAGAACAATCCGGATCGAGCATTTGATCCGGATAAAACTATTTAATTTGATTGAATGATTAAGTGAACTGGTCAGGAGAAAGAGATGACTGATATATCTTACCAAAATAGTGAGATTTTACAGGACGGTAAAAAGTCGGAACAAAGTGAGTCGGTAAAAGCTCGTAAAGTTCTTGTGGACAACCGGAAGAAACAGTCATTAATGCAGACCAATCAGACTGGTCTGCCTGATCAACTTAAGGCAGGTATGGAATCAGTGACTGAGGTTCCATTAGATCATGTTAAGGTTCATTATCATTCCTCCAAACCCGCTCAGATCCAGGCTCATGCATATGCTCAGGGCAATGAAATTCATCTAGCTTCAGGCAAGGAAGAACATTTAGCTCATGAACTTGGACACGTGGTACAGCAAGCCAGGGGGCAGGTTAAAGCGAATAATTCTGTTGCAGGAATGCCATTAAATGACAATCAGGCATTGGAGGATGAGGCTACAAGATTGGGTAATCAGGCATTGCAGCGGTCAGTAAAAGATGTCGGTCATTACTCTGCTAGCTCTGCTGTTGCGACTCAGTCGGATGATTCAAATCGAGTGGTTCAGCGAGAACTGGATAAAGCTGACTGGGAGGCGATTCATGGTCATGCTAAAAATGATCTGAGTCTGCAACAGATAGTTGCTGAGTTATTTAAGATTTACTCAGATCACAAAGGCAATATTAAATATGGAGAATCGGATAAAGGGGGTCATGCGGGCTTTGACAAAGGTAATCCGATTGTAAGCATTGTTAAGGAAACTAATTTTCTTGGTTTTTCCAAACTTGATGTTGAAAGACAGGCAGCCATTATTCACGAGTTAACTCATCTGGCAGAGGCAAAAGCGAATAATAAAAATAGTCTGGATTACACCGCCCATGAAGAATATTTTGAAGAGCAGGATGAAGTTGATAAAGAGAAAAAAGAGCCTAACCCTAAGAAAAATGATCTGTTACGTCGTCAGCAAAAATTGGAAGAATGGACTTCGAACGATGATCTAAAAGGCTATGGTTCAAGAATTGCCAAGCTTGCCTGGAATACATTGGATAAGGAACACAAGAGTTTTTCAAAAAATGAATTGAGTTATCTTGAAGACCGGATGAAATATGTTAATTCAATGGAGTTTACCCATCATTCCCATGAATATGCTACGGTTTTTACTGAACTTTACTATTATATGAAAGCCAAAAAACTAACCAATTCCAAATTTTATAAAATTGTTCAGTCCGGTGCGCTAACCTATTTTTCTCACCGTAATATGCGTCGTGGCCGACGTTAATTAGTGACAACTTTATAGAGCTTAACTGATTATGTATAGCGATAAGATAGCCTCGACCAAACAACTAAAAGGCGCTAGCTTGAGAAACAGCGGTTCTCCTGGTAATCTGGCAACGACTGCACTGGTGGACAATCGTGCAGCGTTTAATAACAATCAGAATGCTTCAGTTACTCATTCGCCGCTGACTATTCAACGTGAAATTCGCTCTCCTTTTGTTGAAAAGACCACTGATATATCCATTAATGATATTCAACGAGAGATCGTTCGCTACAATATCCTACAAGCTAAAGGACATTCTTTTTTACAAAGAAAGGCGGCATTACAACAACTCTCTCTAATTGAAACTCTGGTTTACCAGTGGTTTGGCAATCAGCAGGAAATGGATCTGGATGCAAAACCTTTAGCCCTTAAGATGAAAGGGTTGATGAATGAACTACAGCGGGAAAGAATTTATTTGGTAACCCAGTCAATTAAAAGCCATGATGCTGAGCCTCCCGTTGCAGGTTTTGATCATTTACCCAAAATAATACAGCATCAGATCAGCTTTTTGTGGCAGCGTTTGTTAAAGAGAGAAGGGATTGAAATATCAGGGGATGCTGATTTCTTTATGAAAATGATGGCGGATTTTTCTCGTTTATTACAAGTTGATATGGGACGCAGGTTAATTCAGGGAATCGTTATCACTAATAAAGGATTAAAAATTACCCCGGTAGCTGCCACTGGTAAATTTGCTGCGCGCCCTGATGATCCTGAAAAGGAGTCGATGACCAGAGTAAAGCCGGTTGTATCAGGTGCTGCTTCATCGAGTAGCTCTTCATCGGGTGATGTCAGTGGTGATCTGGATACCAGTGAATTTGTAAGAGTCGATTTTCGCGAAAAAAATAAGGCTCAACGATTAGACGTATTGCAAGACCTGAGAGTTCGCAACGCTGGCAGTAAAGGAGTCAGTATTCGTTCTGAAATGGGGGATGCTCATTTTGCATTTGCTGAAGGGGTGGGATCAAGGATTACCGTTCCTGATGGCATGCACGATGCCAGTCGGCATTCTTCTAGCCGAATGGCTGATGAAAGAGGTTTTGAATTGATTGCTCCTACTTTTATTACTTTAGGACATGAGCTAGGGCATGTTTTGCGTTCCGCCCAAGGAATGTCTGCAAGTGAGGATGGCAGTGCATTGATTAAGCATGGTTTTCCAGGAGTGGAAAATCATGATCGACCTGAGGAGTTCTTTAATATTGGCGGCGTTGAAAATTCATTACGTCTTGAGTCAGGGATTATGCCGCGCCATGGTCATGGTAATCTTTATTCATTCTGGGCGGTTAAAGCAATGAACAGTGTTGAAAAAATGGAGCGTCAGTTAGAACTGCTTATGCCTGCCTATAAAGATACGCGGGATGAACGTAAGTTAAAGAATATTAAAGTTGATATTGATACTTATCTGCGACCGAAAATATTGGCGTTAATGGGAGGCAAAGGGAGTATTACTGAGGTATTGAAATTATTGAGTAAGTTAAAGCTGGAACTACTTGATATGGCGACAGGTTAGTGGGAGACCGCATTTTCTTATTAAGAATTGAATAGCTGAACATAATGCGAAATCTCGATTTGAGGTATTTTGTTAAATACTTCTGATATTTGTCGGATGTGTTCATATGGGTATTTGTTTTTAGTTTACAGATGATTTGGTGGTTGTTATTTTGGGGGGAATGAAAAAATTACAAATAAATAACTGTGTTGATAGAATGAAACTGTTTTTTGATTTAAGGATTATATCTGCTCTTGCTGTTCTGGCGACAATCTATTGGTTGATTAGTTTTGATTTTTCCGATAAAAATACGTCGACAACAATGGATGTTTCCAGCAAAATTTCTTTGCCAGAATCCCCCGTAGTTGAACAAAATAATACGCTTTTCAGTGAGTCGGAAGATGTTTTGATGGCAGGTATAAAGAGTATTACTGATAAAGAAAATACTGTTAGTGACTTTGTTGAACAAGATAAATTTTCTTCTAAAGAACAATATGATTTGCCAGAGCTAAACTCGATAATTAGTGAAAATGGAAATTTTGATGTTATAAGCATGATTGCTCTGACAGCTAAAGATAAGTTTGATGAAGCGGTTTTTCAACTTCAAGACAGAGCTTCTTATGACCCGGTGCTTGTTGAAATAAACCAGAAGCAATTGACCTATTTTAATCATTTACCACAGGTGGTTAGTGGCGATATGTATGTGGAAAATATCGCCTGTAATAGACAGCTTTGTATGGGGGCGTTTGAGTTGTTAAATGATACCGGTTGGGATGATTCAGTTATGCAGACTGACAAAATTCCGGTATTTAATATAATGACATCCCTGGTTGATAGTGATTCGAGACGGCATCAATTGTTATTTTATGCGATTGACCCGAGTGTTAAGGGGGTTGAGTCTCCGGGGGAGTAGTGATTTCAATTTAGCTGGATGATTTTGATAAGGTCCGTCAATCATGTGAGATGTTAAAGAATTTGAATGATAAGGAACTGTTGACTACTATTGTAATTTTTTCAGGAGGGGGGGTATGGAGGTATTAGGGTTCTCGAGCTTTGATTTGCTATTATTGGGACTATGTCCAGTTGGAGGTGTCATTGGAAGTTTTGCTTATGCTATCATTGATACGATTGATCCGATAAATTCACCTAAAAAGGAAGAACAGGCAGTTTTTGCGTCTAAAAAATTACAAGATAAACGAGGTGCCTGGCTGGGTCTTCG
>CBDUHU010000289.1:0-5382 GCA_965366725.1 uncultured Kangiellaceae bacterium | reverse complement strand
AACGACAGTTCAAATTGATGTCTTAAAGATCTTGCAACTTTCAATTGTGCTGTTTCCATCAAGTAATGTCGATTGTATATCCCGGTTAATTGGTCATGTAACGCCATGCGTTTTAGTTGGTCCTGCTGCCGCTTTATTGTTAAATGTGTTTCAACACGCGCTAGTACAATTGCAGGTCTAATTGGCTTTGTTATATAGTCAACAGCGCCAAGTTTAAGGCCATACTCCTCATCATCATCAGCAACTTTGCCTGTTACAAATATAACGGGAATAGCAGTTGTTTCTGGATTTTCCTTAAGCAACTGACACACTTCGTAACCATTCATGTCAGGCATTTCAATATCAAGTAAAATTAAGTCTGGAGCAGGTTTATTATGGGCAAGTTCAAGACACTTTTCTCCATTAGTAGCGACTTTGATTTCGTAGTGGTTTTTTAGAAAGCTTGCCATTAATTGAATATTTAGCGCCATATCATCAACAATCAAAATTATCTCTTTTTCCTTGTTGATTTCATCTGGTGGAGCTATCTGGTTGTTCATCATGCTATTGACTAATAAGCAATCAATAATTGAAATTGCACTAGTCGCATCAAAAACCTGTATTAATTCTTTTAACTGTGTTAATTCCTCTGAAAAATCTACGTCCACTATCTTCGAATCGCAAACTATTAACTCTTCATCACTAATATAGTCACCTGATTCGATACGTTCTTTTAGCTTGGCCAAGGTAATAATCGCTTCAGAAGCTTTCAACGGCTTACTCGTTTCCACTACCTTCTGCTTCTCGTTCTGACTTGGCGCTCTTTCAGCTTTAATTAGATTCAGTACCAACTTAGACTCTTCTTCAAGCTGGTGGAAAAGAGACAGATAATCCAAATCGTCGCCTGCTTGTGCATGTTTTTGAATATCTTCACTAAACTGCTGAACAATTTCTGCACCAACATTCCCGGAAATTCCTTTTATCGTATGAGAATAATAATATATCATATCAAAATTATTCTGACTGATTGCAGTCTTTAACTGAGCCACATTATTAACTAAATCTTTGGAGAATATATCAAGTAGATTGTTGAATACGTCTTGCTTTTTTAATACCCGCTTGAACGCACTTGATTTATTCCAGTGCTGAGGGGGTAAATTAGTTAAAAGAGGTTTAATTGTTCGTCTATATTTGGCAAGAGATTTAGCCAGACCATTGTTATTAACTCCAGAAAATTCAGATAATTTTCTAAGCAATTTTTCTGGGTCAATGGGCTTACTCAAATATTCATCCATTCCAGCTTGCAAACATTTTTCCTTATCACCCTTCATCGCATTCGCCGTCATTGCAATAATAAAAATCTGGCTATTACTCTCTCCGGCTTCCCCATTTCTAATCGCTCGCGTAGCTGAATAACCATCCATGACTGGCATTTGACAATCCATCAAAACCAGGTTGTATGTTTTATTTCCGTTAGATTCAAGCAATTTATTAATTGCTTGCTGGCCATTACTGACAACATCATGTGATACACCAAACTCATCAAGTATACCAATTGCTACTTCCTGATTAACAAGATTATCCTCCACTAATAATACTTTCAAAACTTCACCCAAATCAGTACTGTTGGTTCTGCTATTATTCGAAGGGGTTAACGTTTTTAAATACTCATGTGTTACTAATTGCTTCTCACTATCTTTTGTATTTTTACGATTCATTACCACAGCGAGAGCATCGAATAAATCAGAGGTAGTTGCAGGTTTTGAAAAATATGCGCTGAAACCTAGCTCAGCAAAAGTATTAGAGTCTCCTAGACGGCTCATTGAAGTCATCATCACAAGTTTCATTGTAAAAAAACGTTTGTCTGCCAGTAATAGTCGACCTAACTCCATGCCATCAACTTCAGGCATCTGCATGTCAAGTAATGCGACATCAAAGAAAGGTAAATCAACATCATTGGCGCGAGATTCACAGACTTCCAACGCTGACTTAGCACTATCCGCTTCGAAAATAGTTGCCCCCCAATATTCTAATTGCCCAGTCAGGACTTCACGATTCGTAGCATTATCGTCAACAATTAAAATATTAAGTTTGTGCATATCAATCGTTGGAACAACCTTCCTTGACTCCAGACTTTCATCAAGTAGAATAAAAAAGTTAAAATGACTTCCTTTTCCAGGCTGGCTAACAACCGAAATTCCACCATCCATGGCTTTACAAAGTTGTTTAACGATGGAAAGTCCTAGCCCGGTTCCGCCAAACTTACGAGTGGTCGATGCATCTGCCTGACTAAATGGTTCAAATAGTACTTGTTGCTTTTCCTTCTCAATACCAATTCCAGTATCACTGAGTAAACATTCAAACTGCCAACGGCCGTCATGACTTTTTGTTAAGCTCGTCCGAATAACGATTTCTCCTGATTCTGTAAATTTTATCGAATTGCCAACTAAATTAGTCAATATCTGTCGTAATCGACCAGGATCTCCTTTTACCATTGAGTCATGAATTTCGGTCATATCAATAATAAATTCTAGCTCTTTCTCCTGAGCTTTTAAGGCCATTGATTCAGAAAAGTCGTCTAGCAACTGGCGTAAATCAAAATCAATTATTTCCAGCTCAAGTTTTCCTGCATCTATTTTCGAAAAGTCTAGAATATCATTAATAAGCGAAAGCAAAGACACTGCGCTCGACTGCGCAATTCTTGCTTTACGCCTTTGATGATGACTAAGTTCGCCTTTCAAGAGTAAACCTAGCATACCCAAAACGCCATTCATCGGCGTTCTGATTTCATGACTCATACTCGCCAGAAATTCACTCTTAAGTTGATTGGATTCTTCTGCTTTCTGCCTCGCAAAGTCAAGTTTAATGCTTGCTTTTTGATTCACAATGGAAATAGAAAAGATCTCAGCGATTTCTAATAGCAATCGGATACGTTGTTCACTTTTATCAGGATTTCTCTCTGTTAACAGGAAGATTAAACCTAGCGGTCTGGATGAGCTATCAATCCGGCTAATAATTGGAATAATATAGAGCCCGGAGTCTTCGAATTCTTTCCGCTGAAAGCTAATACGGGTATCATTTTCTGCATCGCTAAGTATTATTATTTTCTCAGATAAAATCGCCTCTCCACAAACGCCTTCGTCAACATTAAAAACAGATTCCTCGCGTAGAAAACTTTCGCTTACCTCTCCCTTAATACTCAACAACTGATAATCATCCTGTTCATCACTAGCCCAATAAACACCCCCAGTTCCTTTCACTCCGGTCAGTTTTAATAATCTCTCCAGGCCACTATCTACTCGCTCGACAAAAGATATGTTTCCATTTAAAGTTTCAGCAACTTCCAGTTTAATCTGAGTTGATTCGAGAAGACTTTCCTTTTCTCTTTCAGTCATAACTCGCCGTGTTATATCTCGATAAATCCACACTCTATAAACAAGTTCACCATCAATTTCCATCGGTTTTGAAATTCTTTCTAAAACTCTACCATCAGTAAGTTCCAGTAGGTCAAAAATTTCTTTACTGATGTCTTTATGAAGAGTTATCACTTCATCTGTAAATTTTTCAGAATCAACTAGTTGACTGGACATACAATCAACCATGGCTTTTTCATCACCACTATCAACAAAACCCTCAGGGATATTCCACATCTTGATAAAACGACTATTTGTTTTAACAACTTTACCATACTCGCTAGTCACCAATATGCCATTGTTAGTTGACTCTAGAGTTGATGCCAGTATTGTACTGGCTTCCTTTGCTGCTAGTTCGATCGTCTTTCGTTCAGTAATGTCTGCTCTAATAGCGATATAACTCACCGGCTTATTTTTATCATTGAGAAATGGAACAATGGTTGTATCAACCCAATAATAATTACCATTCTTGGCAATATTTCTAAGCTCTCCATGCCATACTTGACCATTGGCGATAGTCCTATACATTTCAACCCATAAAGAACGCTCATGCAGACCAGAATTTAACATTCTATGGTTCTGACCAATCAGCTCATCACGATTATATCCACTAATATATTCAAACCGACTATTAACAAAAGTGATTGTCCCTTTGACATCTGTTATCGCAACAATTGCATGTTGATCCAGTGCATATTTTTGTTCCTCCAACTCCCTCTCTTTAGCCTGCTTGAGAATCATCATGTTATAGAAATTTCTTGCAAGCACCCCTATCTCGTCTTTAGAGTTTACTGGTAAGTCAATAATTTTTCCTGAATCCATGTATTCTCTTACCGCTAAATCAGTAGCTAGAAGAGAAGAAATAATTTTGCGGGAAGCAATAATAGCTAAGCCAATTGCCAGCACCGCTAATAACAGCCCTAGCACCAGGCTTTGATCACGAAAGCTTCGTAATTCTCCTTCAATACTTGACAAGTCATAGGTTATTAGCAGATAAAAAGGACGACTATTACCAAACTGTTCAAACTGTAGTAACCGATAAAATCCGTCTTCTGCCTCTTCTTGTTGCGTCCCCACCCAACCAGAATTGACACTTCGATCTCGAGTGGAGCCTTTTTCTATTATATTGGTGAGCGCAGGAAAATCATCTTGAATTAACCAGGATTTTCTATTCTCAAATCCAAGAATTTTAGACTTATCATGATGAATCAGGTAATTACCAATACTATTAGCTAAAAACATGTAGTGATCGTTACCCGTAACAATTCGTAAACTCTTAGCAAACCTTGAGAAATCAACATCAATGATCAGAACTCCAATAACTTTCGATAACTCTTGATCATATATTGGCGTAGAAACTCTAAACATAAAGTTCACTACGCTTTCTTCAATATCTTCTCTATCAGGTAAAATATCTGAGAAATACACTTCACCATGATTTAACAGAAATGATTGATTAAAATAATCCTTCGTATTGATTTTTGTTAATTCATAAGAGTTAACTGAATATATTTTTTGTTCTTTGCTATGAACAACTCTAATTAACTCTTTACCCATATTGTCAACATCAATCAGACGTATCTGAAAGTAATCCTCTTTATTGAGCAAAACCTGAGAAAATAGTTGCTCAATTTTTTTTCGCTCCATAGAGTGGCTATTAGCTGTTAGTTTCTGAATTTCACTAGCTGAATTAACCTCTGGCAACGTACTACTTAGCAACAATATATCATTAAATGCCTGCTCGAAAAGCTGGCTTAATCTTGACTCAATAATCTGCGACTCTGCTTCATACTCTTTAGTTACCTGGTTTTTAAGAAGCTCCTTTGTATTAATATAAAATCCGCCAGCAACCAACAGTGTAATTAGCATTGACAATATAAATGTAGAGACAGGTATAGTAACAGCTTGCGGGATAGTTGCTTTGCCTATCGGCAGTAGCTCATTAGTACTTAGTAAATTGGATTGTTTTAGTTTTTCTTCAGGTGGTCGA
>CBDUHU010000288.1:0-5389 GCA_965366725.1 uncultured Kangiellaceae bacterium | reverse complement strand
CTATGTTCCACTTGATCCTGCTTACCCTGAAAAACGACTGGCTTATATAATAGAAAATGCACAGATTGGCACGCTGATCACGACCATGCAACTGGAGCAGCCGAAATTACAACAGCATCAACAATTGATCTGTCTTGATGAGCTATCGGTACAAACTAGGCTTAAGTCAGCTTGTATTGACAATATAGCGGTTAGTGGAGAGCTGCTTCAATCAAGTGATCTGGCTTATGTTATTTATACATCAGGTTCGACCGGACAGCCAAAGGGAGTTGCTATTCGACATAAAAATGCCAGTGCAATGATTCACTGGTCTAAGTCGGTATATTCAGAGAGTGAACTGGATCGTATTTTAGCAAGTACTTCGCTTAATTTTGATCTCTCCATTTTTGAACTGTTTGTTCCGCTATGTTTTGGTTATCAATGTGTTTTGGTTAAAGATGCGCTCGTACTACTTGATAAAAAGCTTGACGTGAGTCTGATCAACACTGTTCCATCTGCAATTAAATTGCTATTAGAACAAGATTCGATTCCAAAAAGTACTCAGGTGATCAACCTTGCAGGGGAACCACTAACTGCTCAACTGGTTAATGGACTTCTCAAAAAACGCTCCTGTAAAAAGGTTTGTAATCTGTATGGGCCATCAGAAGATACCACCTATTCTACCTATATCGCCTTTACCACTCCGCTCAACCAGATACCCAGTATAGGGAAACCGATATCAAACACCCAGGCCTACGTTCTGTCCGGACAACGACAACTAGTGCCGTATGGGGTAATTGGAGAATTATATCTTGCTGGTGACGGTGTTGCGCAAGGTTATCTGAACAACCGGATACTGACTAATGAACGTTTTATTTCTAATCCTTTTGGAGATGGAGTTCTCTATCGAACTGGCGACTTGGTTCGATATAACCCGCAAGGTGAATTGGACTTTATTGGACGTATCGACGATCAGGTTAAGATACATGGATTTAGAATTGAACTCGGCGAAATAGAGCATTCTATCAATGCTTTATCTTATATTAAATCTACTGTAGTCATTGCTCATATAGATGAAAATAAGAATAAGCGACTTGTCGCGTATCTTGTTTGTGCTGAACAGTGTGAACTGAATAAAGAGCAGGTTATCACTCAGCTGAAAGCCAGTTTGAAATTGGAATTACCTGAGTATATGGTGCCTTCAAATTATATTTTTCTGGACGATTTACCACTGACTCTAAGCGGTAAAGTTGATAAAAAATCGTTGCCTGTTGTGGATAATCAGATTGTTTCGGAATACGTCGCCGCAGAAACAAAAACTGAGTTGCTTTTAGTGAAAATATGGTCGCTACTCTTAAACGTCGAAGAAGATAATTTGAGCGTGTGTGCTAATTTTTTCGAACTGGGTGGACACTCATTGTTGATTGCAAAAATGATCCACTTTTCTGCGCAGCATTATGGCTTGAAGTTGTCGGCGAAGGAGATTTTTCAATGCCCGACCATTCGAGAGCTTGCAGTTTGTATTGATAACCCAGAAAGAGAAAATCAAATAGCGATTACCAGAAGAGACATTGACCGGCCAGTTAATCTGTCCGCAAGCCAGTTCAGGATATGGTTTGTCGAACAACTTAATGGAACAACTAATGAAAACAACATTACCGGGGGAGTCAAAATATTTGGCAATCTGACGGTTGATAAAATAAGTGATACGCTGGATTATTTAATTCAGCGACACCCAGTGCTAAGAACAAGAGTTCTACTAATTGATAACGAGCCTTTCCAAACAGTAGAGAACAGAGAGCAAGCATGCTTAAACTATCATGACTTATCTGCAGAAGAGGAAAACGCTAGTCAGGCGAAGTCTCTACAATTAATTGAACAGCATGGCAGTAAGGTTTTTGAACTCTATAATTCAAGTTTAATGTCTTCACTGGTGATCAAGTTAGCACAAGATAAGTGGCTTTTTCATGTTAATTTTCATCACCTGATTGCTGATGGCTGGTCTGTTTCTAATTTTATTAATGAATTTATCGATACATACCAACTTATTGATGAAAAGAAGCTACAGCCTGCGATACAAAAAGAACTATCATATATCGATTTTTCCTTATGGCAACAAGATTTCCTCAACTCAAAAGAATGTAATAGCCAGGAGCTATTCTGGAAAGAATATTTACAAGGAGCTAGTCAGCAACTTACCTTACCTGCTTATGAATTGCCTGAAGAAAATATAAACAAGAATAGCACGGGACAATTAAACTCAGTTAGTCATGTAGTTAGCGCTGAATCAAGTGAACGTTTAAATGCGCTTGGTCATCGATGCCAAGGTAGTCTGTTTAATGTGCTGCATAGTGTTTTAACTATATTGGTGTCACGATTAACTGGTGAATCGGATCTCAATATCGGTATTCCAGTCAGTGGTCGTAATATTGCTGGTTGTGAAGATATGTTCGGTGTTTTTATCAATAATTTACCGGTGCGAAGTCAGGTAAAACTAACCCGGAAATTTGAAGATTATCTGGTTGAACAAATTGCTAATGTTAGCAATGTACTCTCTAATCAGGATTTACCTTTTGAAAAAATCATTCAGTTAACCGAAGTTTCAAGACAAACTGACAATAGTTCACTATTTCAGATCTTTCTAAATGTATTAAGTTTACCACCCGTCAAACTGGCCAATCAGTGCCTTTCAGCAGAATGGGACAAAGCACCAGCTATTTCCAGTAAATTTGATTTGACCCTCTATGTTAATAGCGAAAATGATGGGATTGAAATTAATTGTCATTTCAATCCTGCTAAGTATTCTTCGATTACTATACAATTATTCTTGCAACAATATGTCAGTTTACTATCTGCTATAGCAGAAGACAGTCAACGTGCCTGCGTAGAGTACTCATTAGAATTAACTCCGTTCTTACCTGAATCCAAAATAATTCAAAGTGCTATTAAAAATCAATGCAATGGAGTGGACAAGAGCGGAATACCTGATCTCAAAGAGATTAAATCGTCTGACTGGAAAGCAAGTGTTCATCATTTGTTTGAAACGATCACTGAACAACATCCAGAAAGAATTGCTGTGGAATACGATGGCGTTTCCTGGTCATATCAATCGCTAAATATTATTGCCAATTTTTATGCCAGCAAGTTGCAACGTGAAGGTGTGACAAAAGATGATGTTGTTGCAATAATGACGCGTAGAAATGATCTTATGGTGATTGCGATACTCGCTGTTCTTAAAGCTGGTGCCGCTTTTTCACTCTTATCAGATCAGACCCCGGTAAAACGTCTTGCTTCCCAGTTAGATATGCTTTCTCCAAAATGCCTGTTGACCTTAGATAATGAAATTGAACTTAGTCCAAATGTAGAGCAATTGCTATTTGATGCCCGCTGTTCGGTGATTAGTATTAGTGATGGAAATGTAGAGTTGGATTCATTTGTTAAAAATAGCGAACCCTTTGTTAGCGCAACATCTTATGCAACAGATTTAGCCTACATGGCATTTACATCGGGAACAGAAGGACAACCAAAAGTGATCAAAGGTCGACACAGTTCTTTGACTGTGTATATGCCATGGATGTCCAAACAATTTGGAATGTCTGAGAACGACCGTTTTGGTATGTTGGCCGGCTTGTTACATGATCCAATTCAAAGAGATATTTTTACACCGCTTTGTATGGGGGCGACATTATGCATACCAAACGAAGTACAGTTTGAGTTTTCAAAAATAGATCGCTGGTTAAAAGAAAATAAAGTATCTGTACTTCACCTAACTCCGAGTCTGGCAGATTTTATTCTGGGAACACAGGATATTTTGTTATCAGATTTGAGGCTGGTGTTCCTTTCTGGAGAGAAGGTAACAAATCAACATGTCAATAAATTATCCACTTCCGCGCCTGAAGTACGCGTTGTCAACTTATATGGTTCAACAGAAAGTAGTCGTGCTGTTAGTTATTTTGAAGCTAACAATACCTTATCTGATAGCAGTAAGGAACGAGTTGTTCCTGTCGGAAAAGGTGTAGCGGATACTCAATTAATTGTTCTTAATGCAAGTATGCAGCAATGTGGTGTTGGTGAACTCGGCGAAATTGGTATTCGAAGCAAACACCTTACCTTGGGATACCATAACAATGATTCTCTGACTGCGGAAAAATATATTGTTAATCCGCTAACCAATGATTTAGAAGATATTATCTATCTAACCGGTGATCTTGGTCACTATTTGATTGATGGGACTGTAGTTTGTAGTGGTCGAAATGATCGCCAGGTAAAGGTCAGAGGATTTAGAATTGAGCTTGCTGAAATTGAGGCGGTGGTTAATAGCAATACTTTGATTAGCCAGTCTGTGGCACATATCGTTTGTGCTGACAACAAGGAACATCAAGTTGTGTTGTTTGTTGTAGTTGAGAAAGAGCAAAAAAATAATTTTAATGAAGTTGAGCTACGTGCTTTTATGAGAGATTTTTTGCCTGGTTATATGATGCCTGTAGAAATTATTCTGCTAGCTAATATACCACTTACTGTCAATGGAAAGCTTGATTATCGACAGTTAGAAATGAATGTCTCAAAAAATATTGAACGAGAAGTTGTTAGTCCTGTGAGTGAGGTAGAGAAATCGTTGCATAAAATATGGCAGACACTTTTAGGCATTCAGGAAATATGTGTTAATGATGATTTTTTTGATATTGGTGGGCATTCTTTACTTGCAACTCGATTGTTCGTACAAATAAAAAAACTGTATGGCGTGGAACTTAGTTATAAGGACTTCTTTGAGAAAAATTCAATTAGGAATGTAGCTAAAACAATAGAGAAGGTCATGTTAGTAAAAAAGGTAAAAAAATCTAGTAACAAGAAAAATAAGATAGCACTTTAAGGAAGACTCAGGAACAGCAGGCAAAGTAATGTGTTTAAGGAACTTTGCTCGCTTGCGGTGTTTTTTATGGAAAGCACCAGCGTATTCGAAGTCATAATAAAAATAATTTAAATATACTGAAGAATTAATTAATAATAAAACACAAGGGATTATTTATGGAATTAAATAGCGCATTAAAAAATAATCATTTTTGCTCCTCTTACTTTGCCAGGTTAGCCGATATTCTGGAATCAAATCCCAAGTTGCAGCAAAAGCAATTTAACTATCATTCAAATACGATTCAACCATTTATGCAAACCCATGTCGAAGATCATGTGGTAAGCCCATGGCCGTGCATTATTGACTCTAGATTAATTGATGAAATGAATAATGTCGTCAGGAAAATATCTCCTCTTATCTATAAATCGCTTAAGATTTTTCATAACAAAAATGAAGATGAGTTTTGCAAATACCTGAATGTAACGCCGGTAATTAGTGGGTTGTTTGAGAATTATCGTTTTGAACCAAAAGATTTGCCAATTCGTTTTGATGCGGTGATCG
>CBDUHU010000287.1:0-5393 GCA_965366725.1 uncultured Kangiellaceae bacterium | reverse complement strand
GTGACATTTTCGTACTCCGATATATGGATACATCATATGTATACCGTTTAAAATACGGCACAGCCAATCACTAATTCAGCCATGCCAGGACGATGCGAATTGTACAGCAGGCAAGGGCTGCAAGCAACCCATCAGGAAAACAGTTTTAACTATAATTGAGTCTCTAATTGAAGATAGAACTCTCGCCCAACCGATGAATAATAACCACCGTCATTAAAAAACCATGGCCAGGTCGTCTGAGTAGGGTCTACGGGAGGTTCTTCATTTGTTAAGTTATTGATTCCTAAACGAAAATAAGTGTAATCGGAATAGGCAAAGCGTGCCCCCAGGTTAAAGGTAGTCCACGAATCAATAAACTCCGAAGAATCACACTCAATACAAAAGAAACCAGCCATCTCATCGACATAGTTCATTCGGACGGTTGCTCCCCATCGATCTTTGCTCCAGTCTACAGTTATATTACTTCTGTATTCTGGTAATTCTCCTAAACCAACCCGATCAAATTTATCGGCTCCCGGACTGAGACGGACTGTAAAAGATTTAACCCAGGTTGTGCTTAGAGCCGTAGACCACTGCCCAAATGAATTTTGCCACTGGTAATTAGCAGTAAAATCAATACCGTCGGTGTCCTGCTCAGCAAAGTTGACGGCAAAAGTTGCGATATAAGCATCCCCTCCACTTAACGAGCCATTTTGATCCCGGCCGATAAGATCGCAGAGTTCATCAAAAGTAGAGCAAATATTTACAATAGCCTGGGCTGATGGTGTCGCAACTACTTCATCAAGATTAATCTGAAAGTAATCCAGACTGAAAGATAGATCCTCATTTGCTTCCCAGATTATGCCCAGATTAATATTACTGCCTTCCTCTTCCGCAAGGTCTATATTGGAGAAAGTTAATAATTGAACCGACTGAACCAATGATGGTTGACAACTCGGATCAGCAGATGGCTCGGGGCATACAAAGCCATTATTATCAACTTGAAAATCCGGGTCCAGGATATCCACAAAGCCTCTGGTTGTGCCGCCAAATAATCTCTGCATATCTGGTGCACGAAAGCTCTTTCCCCAGGAAAAACGTGTCAATACTGATTCTGTAGGTCGATAACCAAAAGCGACTCTGGGGCTAAACGCGCTATTAACGCTAGATGCATCATCATAGTCGTCCCACCTGAGCGCTATATCCAATTCGAAATTATCACTAAAAGGAAAGCTTAGCTCTCCACCCACGCCCAGATGATCTCTTTTGCCACTGCCTGAACTTGCTCCATCAAAAGCGTCTCCTTGTAACACCCTCGGATCGGGCATGTCACTATATTTTTCGGACACGCTTTCAAGTGCCAGCGCAAATTGAATGGGTCCAGCCTCAAAACCAACATTGAGATCACCTGAAATGGCAAAGTCAATCACTTGATTAGTTGAAGTTGAGTCCTGAGTCGCATTGAAAGCCAGTGCGTTAACGGTTTGCTGCGGGATAGTCTGAAAAAGATCCAGCCCATTTTCGACAGCGGCATTCAGTGCACTTAACAGGATATTATTGCTCTGTATATCTAAATCGGTTTTGTTATATGAAACACCAAACTCCCAATCATAGCGACCTTGAGCAAAATTACCTTTAAAGCCCGCCAATACATTAACGGAGTTATTTTCAATATCACTCTTTCGTGGACCAAACTCTAATAAGCGACGAACAAAAACACCTTCTTCTTCCAAACCACTGCCGTTAGTCGGATTATTGCTTGCACCAACCGGAACAAGCCCACCATTATTAGGAACAGCAGTGCCAAATCCATCGAATAATGCGCCACCGTAAAAATTAGGTTCTAATTCAGTGTCGGTCTTTGTATTGGAGTAACCAACCCGGCCAAAAAACGATAGCTCAGAATTCAATTCATAATTGAGCCTTGCCATCAATGAAGCACGCTTTTGCGGCGCAATTAACTGTCTGAACCTGGCACGATCAAATCCACACCAGACTTCACCCGTACCAAAGAAATTAACTTCAACATTGGGAATTCCTAACCCTCCCAGAGGATCGGCAGCAGTGCCACACTCAGGGTGTTGATAAATATTGCCAGTAGTTAGTCCTATAAAACTAGCGCCACCACCACTAAAAGAACCACGACCATCGACGACATCACTATCAGCATAGTCTCTCTGGGTCGCCCATAAAGCTCCCTGACTCCATAAATCAAGAATAAGATCGATTTGAGTATCACCATTTCTGGCCCCGGTCATCAGGTTAAAGCGATGGTTTTCAAATCCGCCCTCGGAGGCATTTCCATACCGATAGTTCATCGCAATACCTTCAATATCCTGGCGGGTAATTACGTTGATAACTCCAGATACCGCATCTGAGCCATAAACCGCAGATGCACCATCGGTCAAAACATCAATTCGCTCAACAAAAGCCATTGGGATTGCCGAAAGATCAACAAAATTATCAGTTCCGCCTATGCCAACAGGATAAATAGGCAAGCGTCTACCATCTATCAGGACTAATGTATGACCAAAGCCAACGCCTCTCAAGTTGACTGATGATGCTCCCGGGGTAAACCCTGTAGTAAAAGAATTATCCAGCGTGCCCCCAGTGTTCTGGGTAAGTCCATCAATCACATCTTTAACCGTTGCATATCCCAGCTTATCAATGTCTTCACGACTAACGGAAAGAATTGGTGAAAGGTTGTTGATATCTATCTTTTTGATGCGTGTACCAGTAACCAGGATTTTCTTTTCTGTTTCTGCCTCATCACTACTCTCACGGGCTTGTAATAACGGCACATTTAATTGAGATGCGATCAAAAAACTCACCACAACCGACAAGCTTGATCGCTTACAGGTGAAGGTTTTATTGTTAACTTGCTCTTTTTGTATTATTTTCATTGATATTATTGTTTGGTCTAATTTTCCTACAGGGGTAAAGATAACAAATTTTGACCCAATTTGCAGCGTTACAATTAAACATCCTTGCCATTATGCGCACTATGTAGCCCAATAAATTGAACTACAGCATACTTTGTAAATACAGCAAACCAGGACTGAATTAAAAGAACAGAATCCGAATAAAGACAATTAATCAGCAAAAAATGTTAAAGCGACTTACCGATAATCATAGCAACTGGAACTTTGAGCCACCAGATTAATCAGAAATATGTTGTACGATAGTTCACTATAACCTCAATTTAGACATTTTTAGATACAAATCCAATCATATATTTTCATTTGAAGTTCTTGATCTATGAACCTTTTCGTAGTTTAATACGAATAGGTTCGTAGTAAACTACGTAATTTTCATCTTGATAAGAAGGGATCGTTAAAATGGAAACTATTAGAGCTCAGCAATCTGAACAACAAAAAATTAATTTTTGTGGGAGTTATTTAAATCCGCAAACCCATTCTATTGAAACCCAATATGGGAATGAAAGGCTGCGAAATAAATTATGGCAAGTATTGGTAGAATTAGTTTATCACCCGAATAAGTTAGTCTTACGAAACTCGCTGGTCAGAGATATCTGGCATGGTAATATTTATACTGGCGAACAAGGACTAACTCACACAATCTGTCACTTAAGAAGAATTCTAAAAAAGCATAAGATTCAGGCAAAAATTATTACCCTGCCGAAAAGAGGCTATATTCTTCAGTTTATCCAACCTAAGCAAGATTTTATCGGTCCTTCTCTTCTCACCCTAACACCACAGAAAACAAAGAATTCTTTCTCTGCAATACCGAATATAGAAATTAATAATCCTCCTCCATACGCTAACAGGCGTTAAATTACACGACCTGTACTTGCTTGTTTGGCAGGCTAAAAAATCATAAAATCAGGAGTCTTCTCTGGATAACACATCAATTGAAAAACTAATATCAAGTCTGGAGTTCTGGTAATTTATAGACAGCACACAGAATATATCTAATGGTATTTTGCTAAGTGATTTCATTGATTGCTACTTATTGGTAAAAGCAGTTATTCAGCTAGCCCTTATAAGCAATAGTTCATCCTTACTTCCACTTTAAGACAACCAATAATCAGGTAGATAATCGGCGTACAGAAGTTTATCACTCATTTATCAAGTAATATGTTGCTACTCAACTAGTATAGTTCTATGATATTCAAAATAAGATAAATTAGATATTCGCTATGACACTTAACGAATTGAGATATGTAGTCGCGGTTGCTCAAACTCAACATTTCAGCAAGGCAGCCGAAGCTTGTCACGTGAGCCAACCCAGCTTAAGTATCGCTATCAGAAAGCTTGAAGAAGAACTTGGCATTACTATTTTTCAAAGGGGTAAACGTCAGGTTGAAGTAACACCGGAAGGAGAAGCAGTTGTACAGCAAGCACAAAAAGTTATTGAAGAAGCTGAAAAGCTAAACTACTTGAAAAGCCTGCAAAAAAGTCCTTTGCAGGGAATTTTGAGAGTTGGCGCTATCTTTACAATAGGCCCTTATCTTTTTCCGTCACTCATTCCGTACATGCGAGAGCACTATTCAGAAATGCCGTTGCATATTGATGAGGATTATACTGAAAACCTCCGCAAGAAACTGTTAAAAGCAGAAATAGACATCGCCGTTCTGGCACTACCCTTTTCTGATCCGGCAATTGATACAATGGAAGTATATGATGAAGACTTTATGCCACTGTTTTATGAAGGGCATGACTTTTCTGATATGTCTTCAGTAAACGTTGAGGATATCCCTAACAAAGAACTGCTGATGCTAGGTAAAGGAAATTGTTTCAGAGATCAGGTAGTTGCAGCTTGCCCTAATTGCCGCTCGCCAGCCGCAAACTCTGACAACTGGGTTGTTGGTAGTTCTCTGGAAACCATTCGCCATATGGTTGCGATGAAACTTGGAATAACGGTAATGCCAGTAACTGCACTAGCCAAGGCAATGGACTATCCAGGTCTTGATACCCGCCCTTTTACTTCACCGGTTCCCAAACGTCGGATTATTTTAGCCTGGCGATCAAGCTTTCCGCGCAAAGAGGCAGTTCATGTTATTGCAAAATCATTGCAAAAAGCGTTAGCCGGTCAAGTCGATCTATTACCAATTGATACTGATTAATCTGGAACCAAACTTTGCAAACCAAACTTGCAAACATCAAAGTCAATGAGTTAAAAGGAGTTGGTCCTAAAGTAGCGGATAAACTCGCCCAGTTATCCCTGTTTAATCTGGAAGATTTACTGTTTCATTTACCTTTTCGTTATCAGGACAAAAGTAGAATTCACCCGATAGCGAGCCTCCAACAAGGACAAATAGCCCAGGTATTTGGCATAATCGAGGGTGCAGATATTGTATTTGGTAAACGCCGTTCACTGGTATGCAAAATTTCCGATAACACCGGTATTCTGGATATTCGTTTATTCTATTTTTCAATGGCACAAAAAAAACA